>JAGWYO010000079.1 GCA_018969355.1 Actinomycetales bacterium | reverse complement strand
AGTGGCATGTGCGGCTCTACCAGCATCGATTTATTTTGCAGTTGATCGCACACCACCCCTGTGGGTGTTAGCTGGTGGATCATTGTTAGGTGTGGGATTTCATTTCTTGAATGTATTAAAGGATATACATCAAGATAAGGAGAGCAATATCGGGGGATTACCTCAAAGAATGGGGGTCATACCTTCGGCTCTGATTGCACTTTTATTGCTCATCGCTGCGATTCTAATTTGTGTAGTTAACAATACCTAGACACATCTCATCACGAGTGCCTTCACCCCACACTATGTAATTAGGAGTCAGGTTTTTATAGAGTGGCAACTGTGAGCGCAAGCTAACATCAAAACTACATCGTACGCTTATGCTGTCTCCAGCCTTGGCAGAGATTGGTTGCGGCAGCCAATCAGTTCGTTGATCATCAAAATTCCATAGTGGACGAGAAGAAATCTCAGTTCTGGCACCCGTGGATCCATTGGTATAAACAATCGTGATGTTTTTACCTAGCTGATGCATATGCGGAGTAGCGCCATAGATTGTGATGGGGGAGTTGATGCGCTGTGTGCACTCTGAGATTGGACTAGGCGTTGGATTAAGGCTCTGCCCGCACACAAGCAATAACCCAGTCTCCTGTAGCGCAGCTTTATCACTTGTTCGCTGTGCAAGATTTGCTAAGGCATTTGCACGAACACACAACGGGCCGGTTTCATTTGGTCCACATGCAACTTCAATAGGAGCTGCTACCAGCATAGTTTTCAAATCTGCAACCGTTGAGTTGGCATAGGTTAGTGCAACGCTCATCGATGCACGATTTTCTGAATCAGTATGACCAGGCATCACCATGAAATGAGATTGCAGAATGAATTGATCACCTTGTGCAAACTTCATACCAGTACCTTGTGGATAGCTCTTAAAGTTTCCTCCAGGTGCCCAAAAAGAAATCCAGCTAGAGGGAGATGCTGGTGAAAAGGCCGTTGCACCAGGAATTCCGGTATCTCCAAAACACGACCAACCCGCAAGCGCACTCTGTTCATCCAAGGATTTTGTTGCCTGCACTTGCGCTGCAGAAACTCGATACAAAATGCCATGATGTGAGACCATCATGTTATCCGGAGTGATGCTTACCGATTGTACGAATGTCTCTTTGGCAAACTTGGGATCTAGTAAAAAGCATCGGTACTCATCCGTGCCACCAGTAGGTGGGACAGGTACATATGGTGGAGTGACAAGGGAAAGATCCTGGCCTGCAGTTTTTGTTATTTGACCTTGTGACCAGATTAATTTCTTACCGTTTTTAATACATGTGTATTTTAAAGTTTTAACAACAGCAGTAGAGCCAACTTTAGAACAAGTTGCTCCTGCTTTAACTGTGCTCGAGGCTGCAAATGCCTGTAATCCAAAGATAACTAGAACACCCACCAAGAGCGTGGTGATGAATAAACGCAGTCGATACATGTTCATAGCCTAATCGAACTCATTACATAACGCTCTTTCAACTATTGGTTAACAATAATCTCAATCTGATACACCTTTGTTGGATTATCTGAATTAACTACTTTGACCGTAGTTGCACCAGCTGCCAGAGCTTTAAATGCTGGATTAGTGGTGTATCCACCTTGGTCACCACCTGGGATGAAGGCGACAACTCCATCAGGCAATACCTCAGCGCTCCATTTAGCAGGATCTGTAACAGTTAAGACTATTGAATTGCCCACCCGCACCGAAACATCGGTTGTCGTTATGGGATCAATCATTACTGGTGGAAGAGCTCTTGCCACAGGTTTGCCACTAGCTGTGACTGTCTTTAAGCCTTTTGCCACAGCCACCAACTGGGCATAGGTAATTCCACCAAAACCTTGGACTTGAATCTCAGTGGCGCTATATGGCTTGATAGCTT
>JAGWYO010000007.1 GCA_018969355.1 Actinomycetales bacterium | reverse complement strand
ACGCGACATTCTCGCTGTAATCGAGAAGTAAATGGGAAAATCCCTTCAATTCGACGAGCAAGCACGTCGAGCAATGGAACGTGGCGTCAACATTCTTGCTGACACCGTCAAAGTAACGCTTGGACCTAAGGGTCGTAACGTAGTAATTGCCAAATCCTATGGTGCACCAATTATCACCAATGATGGCGTGACTATCGCTAAAGAGATTGAACTCTCAGATCCTGCTGAAAACATGGGAGCACAGCTAGTTAAGGAAGTAGCAACGAAGACTAATGATGTTGCTGGTGATGGAACTACAACTGCAACTGTCCTTGCGCAAGCAATGGTTAAAGAAGGTCTACGAAACCTTGCAGCTGGCGCACAGCCAATGGAAATTAAGCAAGGAATCGAAGCTGCAGTTGCTGCGGTTTCAGAAAACCTTCGCAAGCAAGCAACTCCTGTAAGTGGAAAAGCACAGATTGCAGATGTTGCAACAATCTCTGCTCAAGATCGTGCTATTGGTGATCTAATCGCTGAAGCTTTTGAGAGAGTGGGTAAAGATGGCGTCATCACTGTTGAGGAAGCATCTACAACTGGCCTAGATTTAGAGTTCACAGAAGGTATGCAGTTCGATAAGGGCTATATCTCTCCCTATTTCGTCACAGATCAAGATCGCATGGAATCAATTCTTGAAGATGCATATGTGCTTATCTCAGCTGGAAAGGTCTCTGCCTTAGCAGAACTACTTCCAATTCTTGAGAAGGTATCTGCTACATCTAAGCCACTCTTAATCATCGCTGATGACATCGAAGGTGAAGCTCTATCAACTCTTGTCGTTAACCGTATGCGCGGAGTCTTTACTTCAGTTGCCGTTAAAGCCCCTGGCTTTGGTGATCGCCGTAAGGCCATGTTGCAAGACATCGCAACATTAACTGGTGGACACGTTATCTCTGCTGAAGTTGGTATGAAGTTAGATGCTGCAACTTTAGAAGATCTCGGCCGTGCGCGTCGTATCGTGGTTTCAAAGGATGCAACGACAATCATTGAAGGCGCTGGAGACAAGGGCGCAGTTGCTGCCCGTGTTAGTGAACTTCGCAAGGAGATTGAAAACTCTGACTCTGCTTGGGATAAGGAAAAATTGCAAGAGCGTGTTGCAAAACTTGCTGGTGGAGTTTGCGTTATCAAGGTTGGAGCACACACAGAAGTTGAACTCAATGAAAAGAAGCATCGTCTTGAGGATGCAATCTCTGCAACACGTGCAGCAGTTGAAGAAGGAATCGTTGTTGGCGGAGGCGCAGCACTTGTGCATGCAGCTGATGCTCTAGATGGCGATCTTGGCTTCACTGGCGATAAGGCAGTGGGAGTTCGTTTAGTGCGCAAAGCTTGCGATGAACCACTACGTTGGATCGCAGAAAATGCCGGACTTGAAGGCTACGTAGTAGTTGCAAAGGTTCGCGCAATGAAGCCTAATGAAGGTTTCAATGCTGCAACAGATATCTATGGTGATCTTGCAAAAGATGGTGTTATCGATCCAGTGAAAGTAACCCGTTCAGCTCTAGCTAACGCTGCATCAATTGCAGCGATGTTTATTACAACTGAAGCAGTTGTATTTGAAAAACCAGCTGAGCAGGTAGCAGCTGAAGCTGCCGGTGGTCATGGACATTCACATGGCCCAGGTGGACACAGCCACTAAGAAAAGAACTCAGTGGAAAAGCCCCGCAGAAAAATCTGCGGGGCTTTTCTTTTTCAACTCAGGAGGAGAGTTAAAACTTATGATGCATGCGAAATATCTGGAGTAACTTCTTTACCTATAATCGCTAAGCGATCATCTTCTGAAAGACCGCCCCAAATTCCATATGGCTCTTGCACAGCCAGGGCATGGGCACGACATGCAGCGATAACTGGACATGTAGCGCACACTGCTTTAGCCGTGTTCTCGCGATTGCGACGGCGCGGACCACGTTCCCCATCTGGATGAAAAAACATCTCAGAGGGAAGATCGCGGCATGCGCCTTGGTACTGCCATTCCCATTCATCGGCAACAGGACGGGGTAAACGTGAGATTTCAGCCATGGGCATAGAGTACAACCGCGCCATAGGTTGTTCAAGCCCCAACGCTCCAGAAGTTGTTCATGGGCGTGTTTCAACTGGTGAGTTGGCCCACTTCAGGCCACGATTACCCTGTGGCACCTCCAAAAGAGCATCTGACCGTGGCAGCGGTGGCCCGACGCCTTGGCATAGCTCCAGCCACCCTGCGCACCTGGGATCGCCGCTATGGTCTTGGACCATCTGCCCATGAAAGTGGGGAGCATCGCCGTTATTGTTCTGAGGATTTAGCTCGTCTGACATTGATGCGCAGATTAATCACAACGGGGCTCTCGCCCTGTGATGCAGCCAAACAGGCAAAGAAGCACAAAGGCACAATCAACCTTGAAACAATAGTGAATGATTATGTGGTTCGAGATGAGTTAGTTGCCGCCTTACACAAAGCAGCTAAAGCTTTGGATAAGAGATTTATTGCAGCTGCTTTACGTCAAGATTTAGCCGAGTATGGAGTTCAACAATCCTGGTCTGAAGTCATCGTCCCTCTTTTGTTCTTAGTGGGAAATGAGTGGGAGGCAAGTGGCACAGGCGTTGAGGTAGAGCACTTGCTCACTGAAGTAATCAAAGGGATATTGCGTGAACATGGTGAAGAGATTAAGAAACCAGTAAATGCCCACCCAGTCTTATTAGCATCAGTGGGTGAAGAAATGCACTCACTTGCATTGCATGCACTTGCTGCAGCTCTCGCCGAACGCAAAATTGAAACTTACTTTCTTGGATCGAGAACACCACATGAAGCGTTGTGTGCCATGATTTCTAGGTCTGCTCCACCGGCAGTTTTTTTATGGGCACAGCTTTCTAAAAATGCCGACCCAAAGTATTTCAACGACATTCCAGCGATCAGACCTATGCCACGTGTGGTGCTGGGTGGGCCTGGGTGGAATCACAAGCAGTGCAAGGGCGTCGCTATGGTTGAAGATCTCTCACAAGCCGTGGCCGAGATTGAGCATGCCGTAGGCCTCTAGGCGCTGTGTTCTACCAGCGCCTTCAAGCAGTGATGGTGTGGCCTAACTCGCGCTCTGGTAGCAGTTTTTTAGTTTTAGCCAAGCCCTCGTGGCTATAGGCTTATCCTCATTACCGCCAAGAAGGAGTTCGCCAGTGTCGGCACAGGATTTTGGTGCAAATGATTGGCTCGTCGATGAAATGTACGAGCACTATCTGCAGGATCCTACTTCCGTAGACCCGGCGTGGGTTGAGTACTTTACAAACAATAAACCAGGATCTCCTGCATCTACATCGTCCACTCCAGTTTCTAAAGGTGTTCCACCTGTTCCAAAGGCTGCGCAAAAAGCGCCAACACCACAACCAGTTCCACCTGTTGAAACTTCAGCACCAGTACCTCACGTTCAACCAATAATGCGCCAAAGCGCTGCGCCACAACCAAAACCGGCGGATCCTGTTGTCAAACCAGTTCCAGTTTTAAGTACCCCTAGTGCATCAACTCTTGAAGTCATTCGTGGTGTTTCTGCCCGTGTTGTTCAAAGTATGGAGGCATCACTCTCAGTTCCAACTGCAACGTCAGTGCGTGCAGTTCCAGCAAAATTAATGATCGATAATCGCATCGTGATTAATAATCACATGAAGCGAGCACGAGGTGGAAAGGTCTCATTTACTCACATCATTGCCTATGCGATGATCAAAGCAGTTCGTGCAATGCCAGAGATGAATACTTTTTTTGGAGAACTAGATGGCAAGCCTGCAATTGGAAAACCTGAACATATCAACCTCGGTGTTGCAATTGATTTAGCTAAACCGGACGGATCACGTCAGCTTTTGGTTCCTTCAGTTAAAGGCTGTGAAAATTTAGATTTCGCTCAGTTCCGCAGCGCCTATGAAGAAGTTGTTAAAAAAGCACGTGATGGTTCTTTAACTGTTGACGATTTTGCTGGCACAACAATGTCTATTACTAATCCAGGAACTATTGGCACTGTTCACTCTGTACCACGTCTTGTGCAGGGACAAGGATTAATTCTGGGAGTTGGAGCTCTAGATTACCCAGCTGAATTTGCAGGTTCTAGTGAAGAGACTTTGGCTCGTTTGGCTATTAGTAAGGTCGTTACTCTCACAAGTACTTACGATCACCGCATTATTCAAGGCGCAACTTCGGGCGATTTCCTGCGCAGAATGCATGAGTACATACTGGGGGCTGAAGGTTTCTATGATGATATTTTTGCTGCCCTGCATATCCCATATGAGCCAATTCGCTGGGCTGCAGATAAAGAGTTTGCTCGTGATGAAGAGATTGATAAGACTGCACGCATTCAGCAGCTTATCCACGCCTACCGCACTAATGGTCATCTCATGGCAGATTTTGATCCGCTGGAATATGTTCAACGCACACACCCAGATTTAGATGTCCAAAACCATGGATTAACTCTGTGGGATCTTGATCGTGAGTTTGCAACTGGTGGTTTTGGTGGCAAGAAGTTCATGTTGCTACGTAAGATTCTTGGAATCTTGCGCGACTCATACTGCCGCACAGTAGGTGTTGAGTACATGTATATCGATAACCCAGCAGAGCGTAAATGGATTCAAGAGCGCGTTGAAGTTGGAGTGCAAGTATTACCGCGTGAAGAACAACTTCGAATTCTCTACAAGCTCAATAGCGCCGAGGCTTTTGAAAACTTTTTACAGACCAAGTTTGTTGGGCAGAAGCGCTTTTCACTTGAAGGTGGAGAATCTGTCATTCCACTTCTTGATGCTGTGATTTCATCTGCCGCAGAAATAAAGTTAGATGAAGTGTGTATTGGTATGCCACACCGAGGACGCCTGAATGTTTTGGCAAATATCGCCGGAAAATCTGCCGGACAAATCTTCCAAGAGTTCCAAGGTCATTATGCAGAAAATCAAGTTCAAGGATCTGGCGATGTTAAGTACCACCTGGGAACTGAAGGCATTTTCACCGCTCACTCTGGTGCAACTACAAAGATTTATTTAGCAGCAAACCCTTCACACTTAGAAGCGGTGAACCCGGTGCTCGAAGGAATTGTTCGCGCTAAGCAAGATCGTCTCAACATTAAAAATGCGTATTCTGTACTTCCAATTTTGCTTCACGGAGATGCTGCATTTGCGGGGCAAGGCGTTAACGCAGAAGTTCTTCAGATGTCTCAATTAGCCGGCTATCGCACAGGTGGAACTATCCATGTTGTTATCAATAACCAAGTAGGTTTCACTACTTCACCGCATGCAGCACGTTCTTCACGTTATTCAACAGATTTTGCCAAGATTATTCAGGCACCTGTTTTCCATGTTAATGGGGATGACCCAGAGGCATGCGTGCGCATTGCTCGATTAGCTTTTGAATACCGCCAAGCGTTCAATAAAGATGTTGTTATTGACATGGTGTGTTATCGCCGCCGTGGTCACAATGAAGGCGATGAGCCAAGCTTTACTCAACCATTGATGTACAAACTCATTGACGCAAAGCGTTCTACGCGCCACCTTTACACCGAAGCTCTCATTGGCCGTGGTGATATAACAGTCGAAGAGGCAGAAGAAGTAGCACGCGATTACCAATCTCAGCTAGAAGCTGTCTTTGCTGCAGTTAATAACTTAAGTGCACAAACTGATCCGAACTTCAAGGCACCGGTTGCACCGGATGCAAACACAATTATTACTTCAATTCCAGAGCAGCTTGCGCGAGAAATTGCTGCAACTCAAATCGCAACTCCAGAGGGCTTTAGTATTCATCCAAAACTTTCACCACAGTTAGCCAAACGCGTTGAATCTCTCAATGATGCTTCAATTGATTGGTCAACTGGAGAGATGTTGGCATTTGGTTCACTTCTTAAAGAAGGACGACCAATTCGCCTTGCTGGTCAAGATGTGCGACGTGGAACTTTCTCTAACCGTCACGCAGTAATCGTTGATAAAGAAAACGGTAATGAGTGGACTCCGCTACGCGCATTGATATCTGATGTGAATCAATTCTTTGTCGTTGACTCTTTGCTCAGTGAATATGCGGCAATGGGTTTTGAATATGGATATAGCGTTGAGCGCGAAGAGGCCCTAGTTTTATGGGAAGGCCAATTCGGAGATTTTGCTAACGGTGCGCAGACAATTATTGATGAATTCATCTCTTCCGCCCTTCAAAAGTGGGGTGAGCGCTCTTCGGTTGTTCTGCTTTTGCCGCATGGTTATGAGGGTCAAGGACCAGATCACTCGTCAGGACGAATTGAGCGTTACTTGCAACTGTGTGCTGAGCAAAATATGACTGTGGCTCAGCCATCATCTCCTGCTTCCTACTTCCACTTACTGCGCTGGCATGCCAAGAACCCTGCCCGTCGCCCCATGATTGTTTTCACACCTAAATCGATGTTGCGCCTAAAAGCGGCAGCATCTGCTTTAAGTGATTTCACTTCTGGATACTTCCAGCCAGTAATAAGTGATAATTCAGTTAGTAACGCATCTCGTGTGATCTTTTGTTCTGGCAAGGTCTATCACGACCTCGTTGCAGAGCGCACAAAGCTGGGGGAGAATTCAACTGCAATTGTCCGTGTTGAGCTTTTGTATCCACTGCCCATAGATGAAATGGTGGCAGAAGCTAATAAGCATCCACATGCAAATTTGTTGTGGGTTCAAGATGAACCTGCAAATCAGGGTCCATGGTCACACATTGCACTTCGCACTTCAGAACAACATGGTGGCCATGGATTTGGTTCTCGAATCTTGCGTCGTATTTCTCGCAGAGCAACTGCTTCACCTGCAACTGGAAATCATCACTTGCATGAAGATGAGCAAAAAGCGCTCATGCTCGAAGCATTCACTCGCTAATGAACCTTCTTGCCTTGCTTGTAGCGAAATAAAACCACACCAACAATCTCTTCTGGTGTAATCCAACCCCAACTACGAGAATCTGTGCTGTCGCTAGCGTCGCCTTCAACCCAATATTTTCCACTGTGGAACTTCTGCACACGTTTAACTAAAAAGACTCCAGGTTTATCTTCACGTTCTACGACAACTACCTTGCCAAGAATGGATTTTCCAACTGCAGTTAAAGCCGCCGCCCCATCTATCCAACTGACAAAGAGCCAATCTCCATCTCGGTATGCGGGAAGCATGGAGCCACCTGATACCTTCACTGTGCCAAATTTGCTCATGGGCGGTAGTCTCGCACTTGTAGTTCCTTCAGTCGATGCGAACTGCCTGCCAGCGGTACGAGTTTATAAATGAGGAGAGAAGATGTTTGCACCAAAGACAACTGTTTATGCACACTGCGATCTTCCATGTGGTGTTTACGATCCAGCCCAAGCAAAGATTGAGGCTCTTTCTGTAAAGGCATGCATGGAAAAATACGCAGCTAATCCTGATGCGGATTTCCGCTCACGCTCTGTTGCTATCAAAGAAGAGCGCTCACACCAAGTCAAAGAACACCTATGGGTTCTATGGACTGATTACTTCAAGGCGCCACACTTTGAGGCATACCCACAACTGCACTCACTTTTTAATGAAGCAACAAAGCTTGCAGGTGCTGCAGGAACAAAAGGAACTCAGGATGTTGCAGTTGCAGATAAGTTGATTGCAAAGATTGATGAAATCGCAGAGATTTTCTGGGCAACTAAAAAAGCTTAAGTAATTAAAGATTGCGCGGCGGTGCGGGCGAGAAATGAAACTCGCTCCACTGCCGATCTTTTTATCATTGCAGCTGCTACTTGGCGCTCACCTTCATAAACTTCACATTCAAAAGTTAATTCACGATTGTCAACTTCAATACACCTAGACACTGCGCGCAGTTCTGCACCAATAGTTGAAGGGCTTAGAGTTATCATTTCAAAACTAATGGGGATTGTTGTTTCCTCTGGCTCCAAATGCTCATCCATCGAAATTATTGCAGCATGCTCCATCAGTGAAATCAATTGTGATTGAGAAACAATTGGTAAATCGCCAATGCCCATGGCTACTGAAGTGTCACCAGCTCGCACAGTCATGACCGTTAAACCAACGGTTCCCATGACTTCTGCTGCAGGTCTCATGATTAATAACTTACCTGCTTAAGGCTTAAGTGGTGGGATTATCGCCTTCATTCAGGTATCGAATTTCTTCAGTGTGTTCGATTGTAACTTCACGGTGTTCGACTTGGCCAAACTCATCAATCTCAATGGATATTTCAGTCATACTGAACTGCGTGACAACCTCAGTAAAGGCGCTTGCCATCTGGCCATGAATTTGATTAAAGATGGCATTGTGCAGATCTTGCGGCGCTTCTTCATTGCAAGTGCGGCGTAGGACTTCTTGCATCAAAGAATGCATACGACGCTCATGTGCAAGCTCAGCTTCACAAGCGCGACATTGGGCAACGTGAACTTCTATCAGTTGCATCTGGGGTGGCTCAATATCGCCTTCAAGAAGCAGAACGAAGGAGTTAAGAACTTGGCTACATGGTGTTACAAATGAGAAACTCATGATTCTGCCCCCTCGTCAGGGTCAGATTTCTTAGACAATGGCTTGGCTTTAACGTTATAGCCAAGTTCCTTTGCATACTCTGTTAACCGCTCACGCAGCTGTTTTCTTCCCCGGTGAAGTCGAGACATCACCGTTCCTGCAGGCACACCAACGATGTCGGCGATCTCCTTATATGAAAATCCTTCAACATCAGCGAGATAGACGGCGATGCGAAACTCTTCAGGAATTTCCTGCAGAGCACGTTTGATATCGCTATCTGGGAGATTTTCTAGGGCTTGAACTTCAGCTGATTTACCTTGATCGCTGGTATGTGATGCTGCCTCTGCTAACTGCCAATCTTCAATTTCACCCGCCGATAATTGCGGTCTGCGTTGATCCTTGCGATAGGTATTTATAAAAGTTGTTGTTAGAACGCGATAGAGCCATGCCTTTAAATTAGTTCCTGGTTCAAATTGATGAAAAGAAGCAAATGCTTTTAAGTAAGTATCTTGAACTAAATCTTTGGCATCATCAGGGTTTTTTGTATAACGCAACGCTGCTGCATAGAGCTGGTTTGTGTAGGCAAGAGCATCTCTCTCAAAGCGGGCAGCGCGCTCGGCAGAGCTCTCTTTAACTAATTCAGTCGATGTCATCGCACGTCAAAGATTATCGCTAAAACAGGGTCTCTGGCTCACCCAAATCAATTGCCTCGATGAGGTGGGCCCCATTGTTTGCAACTGAATTAACCAGAGATGAAACTGGGTGGGCCTTTACTAGTGAATCGGGGGATTGGAGGAGCATCAAATTTCGTAAACCTTCAATCTCTGTGTTCTCAGGATCTAGCCATGCATCCCAGCGACCATGTGGCATGAAGACTGGCATTCTGCTGTGAATCGTTGCAAGATCACCTTGTGCTTCTTGAGTAATAATTGATGCACTTTCTATGACTTCACCGTCAGGGGAACGCCAACTGCTCCAAATTCCTGCGATTGAGAGCTGTGCACCATCGCGAGAAGAGATATAGAAAGCCTGTTTTGGTTTGTATCGGCCTAATGCAGTTGCCCATTCGTAGTAACCCTGGGCTGGGACCAAACATCTGCGTTGTTTAAATGCATCTCTAAAAGTTGGTTTCTCATGCACGCTTTCACTACGTGCATTAATAGCCCGAGATTGTGAAGTTTTAGCTTCCGTAATATCTCTTAGCCAGGGTGCTATCAATCCCCATGAAACTATGGCTAAATCTTTCTTGGTTTCTCTCTGTTCTTTTATGGGGGAACGGATAATATAAATGGGATTAGTTGGGGCAATATTCCAATTCACTGGAATTGATTGGCTAGGAGAAGTCCCAGTGACTTCAAATTGCTCCATAAGTTCGCGCATATCTGCACTTTGCGCATAACGACCACACATGTGCAAAGGATATGCGTAAAACGAGAACGATGTGAGTCGCGATAGACTGAGGCGATGATGAATAACAACGCACACTGGCCCGCACATTTTCGCGGCTCACAACCAGTAGAGGCTTGCGTTGTCATCCCCGGATCTAAATCAGTAACGAACCGTGCTTTGATTTTGGCAGCCCAAGCTGATTCCCCGTCCTCTCTTCGTCGACCACTTGTTTCTCGTGACAGCGAATTAATGGTTACAGGCTTGCGTGCACTGGGTGTTGGAATTGAAGAAAAGAGCGTAACAACAGAGGGTGTGGAAGAACTTCAATGGATAATTACGCCAGGCCCACTTCGTGGTGGTGTGAAGATTGATGTTGGTAATGCTGGAACTGTGATGCGCTTTCTTCCACCTCTTGCAGCACTTGCAACAGGTGATGTTGCATTCGAGGGTGATCCACGTTCTTATGAGCGCCCACTTGGGCCAGTGATTAAAGCTCTAGAGGAGTTAGGAGTTTTGGTAGAGCACGACGGTCGATATAGCCTGCCCTTGAAATTACATGGAACTGGCAAGGTTCCAGGTGGTTCATTAACTATTGATGCAAGTGCATCTAGTCAGTTCTTATCCGCGCTTCTATTGGTTGCACCAAGCTTTGGCAATGGCATTGTTGTAACACATAAAGGTAGTCAACTTCCATCGATGCCGCACATTGAAATGACAGTTGATATGTTGCGAAGCTTTGGAGCAGAAGTAGAAGTTGATACAGCAGCACAGTCCTGGAGCGTTAAGGCTGGAAAACTTCATGGTCAAGAATTAGTAATTGAACCTGATCTTTCAAATGCTGCACCGTTTTTATCTCTTGCCATGGTTTGTGGTGGAAGTGTCACTATTGCTCATTGGCCCAAGTCAACAACGCAGCCAGGGGATCAATTGCGTTCGATCTTTAGGCAGATGGGCGCAACAATTTCAATGGATGAGCGTGGACTAACTTTAACCGGAACTGGCGTAATTCACGGAATTGATATTGATCTTCATGATGTTGGCGAACTAACACCATCAATTGCAGCTGTTGCAGCCCTTGCCGATTCACCATCACATTTGCGGGGTATCGCACACTTACGCTTGCATGAAACTGATCGCCTGGCTGCCCTTACCCGCGAAATTAACGCATTAGGGGGAAATGTAGTTGAGGAAGAAAGTGCCCTGCATATAACTCCAGCCCCATTACATGGCGGCGTCTTCCATACTTACGATGATCATCGCCTTGCTACGGCAGGAGCTGTAATTGGTTTAGCCGTTCCAGGTATTGAAGTGGAAAACATCGCAACTACTCGTAAAACTCTGCCTGATTTTCCTGGTCTATGGAGCTCCCTTCTTGCTTAGTCAGAGAATAAAACGATGAGCCCACGCCAATACGATGAATCAGATGCGCGCATAAGGCCATCACGTAGCACACGTCCACGAAGCAAAGATCGCCCTAGCCATTCATCTGCCATTTCAGCACTTGTTACAGCAGTTGATCGTGGACGACAAACGTGTATTAGTGATGATGGTGTAGTTATTACTGCGATGAGAGCGAGAGAGCTTGGGCCTAAATCTGTAGTGGTAGGTGATCGAGTTTCTATCGTGGGTGATGTTACCGGTGATGATGGAAGTTTAGCTCGTATCGTTTCAGTCAACGAACGACGAAATTCTTTAAGTAGAACTGTTGATGATACTGCGCAAGTTGAGCGCACAATTGTCGCCAACATAGACCAACTTGTCATTGTTGTTGCCGCTCTTAATCCGCAACCACGTCGTGGTCTTATAGATCGCTTTCTTGTCTCAGCCTTTACTGAAGGCATCACACCCAAATTAGTTGTCACTAAAACTGATTTGGGAGAAGTCCCAGCATTCTTAGCTGAGTATGCAAAGTTAGATATTGAAATCCTGCATACGGCGATTAAGAGTCAGACTCGCGAGAAAGATTTAGAAGCGCTGCATATCATGCTTTCAGGCAAAATCTCTGTGCTCGTTGGGCATTCAGGTGTAGGTAAGTCAACGCTGATTAATGCACTTGTTCCGGCAGCAGATCGTTTAACTGGTGATGTGAACGAGGCAACTGGTCGTGGTCGCCACACTTCTTCTAGTGCAGTTGCACTTGCTCTAGATACACATGATGGATGGATTATTGACACACCAGGCATTAGAGCTTTCGGGCTCTCACATATTGATGTCAATCGGATTGTCGATGCATTCACAGATCTTTCTCTTGTGGCTGCAACATGTTTATCGAATTGCTCACACGCCGAGAGTTCTTGCAAACTCGATGCATGGGCTGCGCCAAACGGGGTTGCCGACCACGAGAGAACGGCCAGATTGAGCAGTCTTCGTTCGCTCTTATCAGTCAAGGATCAAGCAGTAGGTGGGCCAGAGGATTAGTATTGAATCTGTAGAGATAATGCACGAGTTGATTGAGAGAAGAATAGAGAATGAGCGAAAGTAAGTACGCCGAAGATTTAGCTGTGGCACACCTACTCGCCGACATCGCTGATTCAATCTCACTGGCTCGTTATCAATCCCTCGATTTAGTAATAACGACCAAGCCAGATAACACTCCAGTAACTGATGCTGATCGGGCGGTTGAAACTGCAATCCGTGAAGCTCTTGCAACTCATCGCCCCGATGATGGATTACTAGGTGAAGAGTTTGGAAGTGATATCACCGGTGCTAAACGTTATTGGGTGATAG
The DNA here is from genome assembly GCA_018969355.1 of Actinomycetales bacterium. Classification (GTDB taxonomy): domain Bacteria; phylum Actinomycetota; class Actinomycetes; order Nanopelagicales; family Nanopelagicaceae; genus Planktophila. The sequence continues at coordinate 40,500 of JAGWYO010000007.1, read as the reverse complement.
ACCCCATTGATGGAACTAAAAACTTTATGCGCGGAGTTCCAACATGGGCTACGTTGATTGCACTTGTGGAAGTTGCAGAGGATGGAACTCAAGAAGTAGTAGTTGGAATCGCTAGTTCGCCAGCATTAGCGCGGCGCTGGTATGCATCATGCTGTGAAGGTGCATTTGTGGTTTTCAATGGACAGACGAGAAAGATTTCGGTCTCACAAGTTTCATCTTTGAGTAATGCTTCAGTTGCGTATTCAGATTTTGTCGGTTTTGGAACACGGTTAAATGCTTTCAACTCAATTCTTTCAAAGGCATGGCGCACCCGTGGAATGGGTGATTTTTGGTCACATATGTTGGTTGCAGAAGGCGCAGTTGATATCGCTATTGAACCAACACTTGCAGTGTGGGATATGGCAGCTCTAGATATTATTGTGCGCGAAGCCGGAGGCGTCTTCACTAATACATCCGGTGATTATGGTCCATTTGGTGGCAGTGGAGTATCAACGAATAAGGCAGTCCATGAAGCTTTAATCAAAGAGTTGAATGCATAATAGATAATGGCAACAGAGATAGTTTTAGAACCCACAACCCTTGCAATTGAGGGGATGACGTGTTCTTCCTGTGTGAATACAGTTGAAAAAGCCCTCAATGGCTTGAATGGCGTTCGAGCCAACATCAATTTTGCAACTGAGACCGCTCATATTATGGCCCCGGCCGATATGGATGTTAGGGAGTTAATCCAGACTGTTGAAAAAGCGGGATATAAAGCCAGTCTTGTGCAGGATGCACAGTCTGTGACTTTGCACAGTAAGAAATCTGCACGCGCCTTATTCTTCGCATTCATATTCGCAGTCCCGGCAGTTGCAATTTCAATGGTGATGAGTTGGCACCATTTAATTGATATGTGGATTCATGATCAACTAGATGTGTTTGGTCTTCCACATCCACTGTATTCAGCCACAGCCTGGCTCGTCATAGCTCTCAGTGCACCTGTTGTATTAATCGTTGCCTGGCCAATCCACCGCGCTGCTCTTCGAAATCTTAAGCATCCAACGATGGATAACCTCATTTCGATGGGTTCGCTGGCAGCTTTCACCTGGTCGATATATGCAAACTCAACTGGTGAAGGCGATGTTTACACAGAAGTTGCTGCTGGAGTTATCTTCTTTGTCATCCTTGGGCGTTACTTAGAAACTAGAGCCAAGGCACGTGCTGGTGCAGCACTATCTTCTCTCTTAGCACTTGGCAGCAAAGAAGTAACGATTGTTCGCGGGGGATTTCCACTTATTGTTCCCATCGAGCAGCTGCAAATTGGTGATGAATTTGAAGTCAGGCCAGGTGATCGTGTTGCAACTGATGGCATTGTTGTCAGTGGTCAGAGCGCAGTTGATAACTCCATGCTTACAGGTGAAACAAAACCTGTAGATGTTGGTCCTGGGTCACAAGTAATAGGTGCCTCGCTTAATCACAATGGGCGATTGATTGTGCGGGCCACACGAGTGGGTAGTGATACTGAACTTGCTCGTATAACTGCCATGGTGATTAGCGCCCAAGGAACTAAAGCACCAATTCAGCGCCTGGCTGATCGTATGAGTGCGGTCTTTGTTCCGATAGTTACTGTAATTGCAGTTGGAACATTTGCTGCTTGGTATTACAGCGGTTATACGCTGACACAATCTATCTCCGTGGCAATCACCGTACTTGTGATTGCATGCCCATGTGCACTAGGGCTTGCAACACCTGTTGCTTTACTTGTGGCATCTGGTCGCGGGGCACAGCGCGGAATCGTGTTGCGCCAACCGCGAGTATTAGAAGTTGCACGCAATGTAGACACAGTTGTCTTTGATAAGACCGGAACGCTTACAGAGGGTGTTATGAATGTGCAGAATGCAACTATCTCTGCCGCTGCAGGAGCAGTGCTTGGGGCTTCTTTCTCATCTTTGATGAACGAAACAACTATTCTTTCTTCAGCACATGCCATTGAATCAGCTAACTCACACCCAATTGCTCTGGCTATTTCACGCTACGCCCTCAGTGCTGGAGTCAAGAACTACAAGGCAAGTGAGTTCTCGGTAACTCCTGGTTCTGGCGCTGCAGGTCGCGTACACCTTGGAACTCAATCGCCTGTTGTGCTCATTGGTTCTCCTGCAGCAGTTGCACATAGCTGTACAGAGTTTCATTCAGAGATTAAGAGCGCAGTTGCTGCAGGGCAGGCAGCAGGATTAACTGTTTCGGTATTGGCTTGGGATGGCGTGGCTTTAGCTGTTTTTTCTGTTGGTGATCAATTAAAAAACGATGCAGCAGAGACAATTACTCATCTACAATCAATGGGAATAACACCATGGCTTGTTACGGGAGATAGTGCAGAAGTTGCTGCGACCATTGCTGCGACCGTGGGAATAGATAATGAACACACCGTTTCTGCTGCATTGCCAGAGACGAAGTTGGCGTTTGTAGAAAAGTTGAAGTCTGAAGGACGTTGTGTGTTGATGATTGGTGATGGCATCAATGATGCTGCCGCTTTAACTGCATCAGATTTATCGATGGCCATGGGAACAGGTACAGACACGGCAATCTCTTCAGCAGATATAACCTTAATGAATTCAGGTTTAGGTAGTGTCATTTCAGCTCTCAACCTTTCACAAAAGACATTAAGGATTATTCGCTTGAATATGGGTTGGGCCCTTATCTATAACGTAATTGGCTTGCCAATTGCAGCCCTTGGCTTTTTGACGCCTCTGTATGCCGCAGGAGCGATGGCGCTCTCTTCACTCTTTGTGGTTACTAACTCACTACGAATCAAATAAAAAATCTCGCTAGTGGGTATTACACCAGCGAGATTCTTCATACTGTTGTGCGTAGTAGCGGGGGCAGGATTTGAACCTACGACCTCTGGGTTATGAGCCCAGCGAGCTACCGAGCTGCTCCACCCCGCGTCGGTGCAGCAATCTTATGCGCATCAATAGATAAAGACCAAATCGGTCTTATTTACTTCTTGCTTTGCGCATTAATGGCTGAATCAAGTGCTGATTTCAATCGCTTTTGTGCTCTGTCATATGCAGCAAAATCACCTTTTGCAAGTGCAGCTAAACCATCAGTGTATGCCTGCTTAGCACTTGCTAGTGCGTTAGCAAGAGATGAATTAGTTGTCCCTGTTGTAGTTGTTGATGTTCCAGTTGTTGTTGTAGTACCAGAATTACCACCAAATACTTGATCGAGTGCACCCTTTAATGTGTCGTCATAACCGATTTGGTCTCCGAAGGAAACCAAAACCTTTTGAAGTAATGGATATGAAGCGGCATTAGCCGTTGCACGAACATAGACCGGCTGTACATAAAGTAAGCCGCCGCCAACTGGCAGAGTTAACAAGTTTCCAAGCACAACATCGGATCCGCCTTGGCGAAGCAATGACAGAGAGTTAGCAACCTCAGGTTTTGCTTCGAAGTTTGAAGCCACCTGTGAAGGACCAGCAACGTTGGTGCTGCGAGGAAGTTGAATCACTGAAATCTTGCCGTAGTTTGGTCCGGCATCTGAATTAACTACTGCAAATGCAGATAAGTTTTCACGTCCACCACGTGGAACAAATGGAGTGGTAAGTGCGAACTCTGGCTTTGATTCCCCAGGCATTTGCAGAGTCAAGTAATAAGGAGGTTGTGCTCCAGCGTTTGCACCAAAAGTTGAAGGGTCGCGAGGCACGCGCCAGAAGTCCTGTCCACCATAGAATGCTGCAGCGGTTTGCACATGGTAGGAAGAGAGGATTTCGCGTTGCACGCGGAACATATCCTCTGGATAACGAATATGTTCAAGTAAAGAGTTTGAAATCTTGCTCTTAGGTTGGACTGTGCCAGGGAAAGCCTTGCTCCAAGTAGCTAGTACTGGATCTTTTTCATCCCATTGGTACAAAGAAACCGTGCCATCGTAAGCATCAACTGTTGCCTTAACAGAGTTACGGATGTAGTTGATGTTCTGATTTCCTTGGGCTGTCACAGATGTCGAGTTTGAAGTTAAGGCATCAGAAGTTGCGCTCGAGAGTGAGGTTTGTCGTGAATATGGATAGCCAGCACTCGTTGTATAGCCATCGATAATCCAAAGAATCTTGCCATCAATAATGGCTGGATACGGATCTCCATCGAGAGTTAACCATGGTGCCACTTTTGCTACTCGTTCACGAGGATTTCGGTTAAAGAGAATCTTCGAATCCTTATTAATCAAAGAAGAAAGCAAAATACGCTGTTCTTGATACTTAAGAGCAAAGACAATCTTGTTCACAAGTGAACCGACTGGCACTCCACCAGTACCTGAGTAAGTCACATTTTTTTGTCCATTTGCAGATGCATCATCTGGATAGTCGAACTCGACTGGAGAATCAGTCTTAACGCCACCAATAATGGAGTAATCAGGAACATTTTCACCAAAGTAAACTCGTGGTTCGAAATCACCAAGACCTTTGGTGGGTGGCAAATCACCAACGGCAAATGATGGCTTTCCATCGGTGTCACGAGTATTGCCGAAGGCGGCAACAAAACCGAATCCATGTGTGTAAACCAAGTGATCATTGATCCAGTTACGAGATGGATTTCCGGTGATATTAAGTTCTCGAACTGCGACGGTGACATCACGCTTGACACCATCAATTGTGTAGCGATCGATATCTAATGACTCTGGGAAAGTGTAATAAGGTTTAATCTGCTGTAATTGGCGGAAGGTAGCTGAAATTACATTGGGATCCATCAATCGGATATTTGCAATAGTGGCTGCATCTTTAGTGAGTTGGCCGGCTGAGGTTGTAAGAGTTGCCTGATAATCGCTAACTTCAACACCAGATAAACCATAGGCATCACGCGTGGCATCGATATTGCGCTGAATGAAAGGTGCTTCTTTAGAAGACTCACTTGGCTTTACTTGGAACTGCTGGATTGCACCTGGGTAGATTCCTGCAATCAATATTGAAGAAACTACAAGTAATGCGGTTCCAGCAGCTGGTAGTACCCATGAACGACGAACGATATTGGCAAAAAATAGCAGTGCGCATACCACCGCAATCGCTGCCAGAATCGCCTTAGCTGGAAGAGTGGCGTTGACATCGGTATAGGTAAGACCGGTAATCAACTTATTTTCCTTAAGAGCTAAGTGAAAGCGATCAAACCAATAAGCAACTGCCTTCATTAATACAACGCCGCCTAGAAGTACTGATAATTGGATGCGTGCAGCCACGGTTGTGCGATCTTCTTGGACCTGCAAGCGGATTCCGCCGTAGAGATAATGAACAATAGCTGAAGCAATAATGGCCAGAACTAAAGTTGAAATCGCCCAAGCAATTAACGTTTGATAGAAAGGTAATTTGAAAGCAAAGAAGGAGATATCCATGTTGAACTGTGGATCTTTCACGCCAAAGTTCGTTGAATTTTTAAACAACAACCAAGATTCCCACAACGCCGATCCCGATGTTCCGGCAAAATAGAAAAGTCCGGCTGCAAGTGCAAGAACAACCCATCGTTTTATTGGTTCGATTTGCGCACGGTAGCGCTCGAGATTATCAGCTTCGATGCTGAGCGGAACATAAAGAGGACGTCGCTTATAAGCGATGATGATGTTGATCAGAATAATCGATGAAGTAAGAAGTCCTGCGATTACAAAGAGAAAAACCTTAGTTGTGAGAACTGTTGTCCAGACTGAAGTAAAAGCTACGGATTTAAACCAAAGCCAATCTGCATAGAAACCACTGAGTGAGAGCAGAACTGCCGAAAGAACAACCAATACTGTGATTGTAAGTGTGAGGGGGCTACGGCGGCTTTTGAAATTGAACTGCGGGGTTGCATTACTCATCATGGCCATACGCTAGCGCACATGAAGCAAAGCTTCATTACCACTGCTTAAAGGGATGCGATTGCCTGCTCTAAAGTGGCAACGGTCACCACTTTAATTCCAGCGGGAATATGTGCGATATCTGCACTGTTACCAACAGGGGCTATAAAGAGTGTGGCCCCTGCCTTTTGAGCTGCCAAAATCTTCTCATTTATCCCTCCAATGGGCCCAACTTTCCCGTCAGTTGAAATCGTTCCAGTTCCAGCGATATGGCGACCTTGCAGCAAGTCTTTTTCGGTGAGCAGCTCTATAACACCTATGGCAAAAATCATGCCACCGCTTGGTCCACCAGTTTTCTTTACATCAAAGCGTATGTTCTTCATATGCAAGTCACTTGCGGCCACGCCATATTCTGGATGTAATCGTAAAAATGAAAGTGCGGCAGTTTTAGCATTATCTTGCGAGTTGGTCATATCAGCTTTGGCTTTTTTATCTTCACTCTTTTGAGTCGTTCCTGGTGGGTAGATAGCAGAACGTGGATAGACCGCTTCGTCAGCCTTTATCCAGGAATAGAGAATCTCGGGTCCAATTATCCATGAATTTGGGTTAGTAACTCTAATTGACATTAAATCAATTCGTCCATGTGCTGGATATGATTTTTGATCTTTAATAGTGATTAACTTGTCAAAAATGTTTTGTGCTTGCCCTGGCAAGATGATGACATAAGGCAGTGGGGCAATGAGTGCTAATGCAAGAAAGAGTGCAAGAGTGATTTTTGATAGTCGTGGAAGTGGTGAAAAGCGCACAGGCTGAAGGCGAGTTCTGTTTAGGATTTCTTTAGAAAAGGATTATCGTCAAGAGAATCATCTTCAGAATCTGGCTTAATCACTTGGGTGTGGTTGTTACCAGAATGGCCACTCATTGCAGCTAATCCTGATTGTGGTGAATCAGCTGCCACATCGCGAGCCTGTGATTCGCGCAGCGAATCCTGAAAGCGCTGAAACTGGCCAACTGAGCGCTGCGTTTCTTGCTGGAACTTTCCCTCAAATTTAGTAACCCACAAAACATAGAGCAAAGCCCCACTCAATCCCAGAGCCGGGAGCACCCACCAGATGAGTGCAAGGAAGGAGCTAGACATGGGGTTAGCCTACCCTGCGATGGCGTGAGGCGCTTAAGATTCCTGCGCAATAACGTGGCGAGAAATAACTCTTTAACTTTGGGAAGAAATCAGTTGGCTATCTGGTTATGGCACTGGGAGGATTGACACATGTCGCCATTTGGATTTACACCTGATAATTCAGACGAACCTGAAAAAAACAACGATGGAGAGTCAGTAGATTTTGCAGCCATGATGGCGCAGATGCAGCAACAGATCCAACAACAGTTTTCTGCACTCGGTATGAGTGCACCAGGATTTTCTGCGTCAAGTGAAGCACTTCCCACGAATATTGTTCGTGACACGGCAAAGAAGTTTGTGACAGCCAAGGGCTCAGCCCCTATCGGTGCTAATGATGTAGCTAAAATAGAAGAGGCTTTTGCAATTGCAGAGCTATGGCTCAATGAAGCAACTTTCTTTCCTCAAGCATCACCATCAGGAAATCCTGCAATGGCTAGGACTGATTGGGTCGATACAACATTGCATGGTTGGCACGTATCGGTTGAGCCTTTGGCTACAGGCCTAGCTGGGGCTATTGCCGAGCTTCTCAATAATGCCAATGCAGAAGCAGGCCAAAGCGAGGCTGAAAATACAATGCAGATTCCGGTGGGGATGATTGCCACGCTTTTGCGCTCATTTATTGGCTCACTCATAGCAACACAACTGGGCCAATCCATTGGCGGATTAGCTGCTTCAGTTACCGGCACGCATGATGTGGGATTGCCATTAGTTGAGCCTGTCTATCCATCACTTGTTCCACAAAATATCGATGAATGGGGACAAGATCTCACTATTCCAATGGATGAAGTTCGTATTTTTCATGCATTGCGTGAGAGTGCAGTGGCGCGATTATTTGCACATAACCCTTGGTTGATTTCCTATATCCGCACAGCAATATCAGATTATGGAAAAGGTATTCGTATCGATATCGATGCTATTCAGCGCCAAGCACAAGAAGTTTTCGATAACGCTTGGCAAGAAGGAAAAGAGTTTGATCCAACTAACCCCGAGAGTTTTAATATTGCACTCAATCAAGGAATATTCACACCGGAAGAAACTCCAGCACAACGCTCAGCGTTAACAAAGTTAGAAACTGCTCTTGCCTTGATTGATGGTTGGAGTGAAGAAGTAGTCACCTTAGCTGCAGGTGATCGTCTGCCAAATCTAGTTGCATTGCAAGAAACGTTGCGCCGCCGCCGAGCAACCTCTGCACCTGCCCAACAGTTATTTGCAACAATGTTTGGTTTGCAGGTCTCACCCAAGCTGGCACGAGAAGCGGCAACATTTTGGAAAGCGGTGCGCGAGGTGAAAGACCTGGAAGGTAGAGATCGAATCTGGAGTGGAATCTTGCCAACAAGTGAAGATCTTTTAACGCCACAAACCTTCCTGGCTAGTATTGAAATTCCTGATGACTTATCGGGCCTATAAAAGCCACAGAGAGAAAAGCGAACTCCCCGGCCGCTCATTCTGTATCAGCCTTCCCCTTGCTGATAGAGAACAGTTATCCGAGGAGTTCGTAGTCGTAAAGTAAATGTATTTGGCCCGAGAATCAACTGAGAGAGGCTTTGACACAACCTATTTATTTCCTGTAATGGGGATTATTTTTTTCATTGATTGAAATAATCTCTCAACACGTGGTTGAGGTTTCCATGGCATTTCTGAGATAGGAGATACCGTGCTCTCTATGGATAGCCCAGCATGTGAAGATGTGGCAAGTGAGAACACACTTCCTGGAATCAGCGAGGGTGAAATTATCGTTATTAGATCTACTCGGCGAAAGAAAAATATCTCTGCCTATCGCCAGGGGGGCCGGATTGTGGTCTCCATCCCAGCCAGAATGAGTAAAGCCGATGAGCGGGCGATGGTTCCAGAGATGGTGGCCAAGATCAGGACTCAGGAAGCGGCTATGACGATCAGTGAAGAGGGCCTAGTCCTGCGGATAGAGCAGCTATTGAGCCAACTAACCCCTGAAATATCCCAGCGCCCGGCATCGGTAGTCTGGCGTGGGATGCGCGAGCGCTGGGGTTCATGCACTGCCTTAGATCGCACTATCCGCATCTCAGATCGGCTCAAAGACGCCCCCGGTTATGCCCTCGACTATGTCCTCTTCCATGAAGCTATCCACCTCGAGTATGTCGATCATGGACCACAGTTCAAGGAGCTCTTAGCCAGGTTCCCAAAGGCAGAGGCTGCCAGCGCCTATCTCGATGGATATGAGGCAGCTGAAACTGCGCTCGCAGCCCCGGAAGCGCTTAAAAAGCTGCTGGCTCAAGGGTGAAAAAACTCCTCCACAAACGCGCCTACTTTCCTGCGATTGAGCGTGTCGAGGGGTATCGTCTCACTTAAGAGAACGCTCGCCCCGCTCGGGGAGCAACCCCGTAGGGATTGCAAGCGTCGAACGGAGGACAAGAGAAATGACAGTAGAGACATATAAAGGTGACGCTTACTGCGTTAAGTGCAAAGAGAAGCGTGATTTCGAGGGGACTGTAAAGGTCTCTGACTCTGGTCGTCGCATGGCACAGGGTATCTGCCCAGTGTGTGGCACCAAGGTCAATCGCATCCTTGGCAAAGCACAGTAATTAAATTTCGCTCACCAAGTTGTGAGCGTCGAGCGTTAGAAGAGGCCCCCATAGTCCATTGCGGATGTGGGGGTTTCTTTATGCCGTGGCCTCTATTCAATAAGTAATGGATTATCTCCCACAGTAATCATTTATCGGGCTGCTCCACAGAGTTAAGAGTACTTAGAAACTACAGTTTACAGGGCTCGTCATTCTTGTGCCATGACTACATCATCAATTACCAGCCCCATATTTCCCCGTCTAAAAAACGGCGTTTTTATTAGCCCCTCAACTTCGAGTGCGGACAGCTCTATCACGATGGCAACCTCTTCTCACGGAGTTGCTATTAACCATTGCAGAGCTAGATCAATTATTGAGCAGTTCACTGGAATCTTAAGCAGTAACGAGATTTCAGAAAAACTAGGGATTCCGCTGACTACAATCGAATCCATCATCGATAAATTACTTGCAGCAAATTTTCTTGATACTCAGAGAAAAACGATAAAGCTCAATAATAGATTTCAATCAACAATTCAATCTCGAGCCGCTCACACGAAAGACCAAAGCAACGATGCTGCATATAGTCAAATGCAAAAACGCTTAGCCCCAGAGTTAAGCCAAGCTACGTGGATTCAAGGAGTGCGAGATGGTGGTGTCGATGTGATGACTGCGCGTCAGAATTTTGGAGTTGAAATTATTGGAAACTCACGAACTGCAACTTTGCTCTTTTCAATACTATTGGCAAGTGGTGTAACAAATACTCGGATTTCACTATCTACTTCCTATAAACATCCAGTCGTTGTGGACAGTGATTTAGGTTCAGGCTCACTGAGAACTACTGATCTTGGTTTGAATTACAAAAAGCGAATTGAAGAGTTGGCCCGAGAATGGTCACTCTTTCCAGTGGCATCAAGTGTTGCACTTGCTGCGAGAGGTGCCCCACAACCAGTGGTGCCAGAAAAAAATTTAAGAATCATTTGTGGCAGCTATGATTGGCAGTATGTAGAGCATCTTTTACGCGATGGTCAGGACCACTTCTTTGTTGGAAGAGCACCTGGCCATGTCGCAACTGTTGGCCCCTTTGTTCTGCCAGGTAGTACTCCATGTCGACGGTGTCTTTCACTCATTCAAGCCGATCGCATTGGTGTTGCTGAACTTTCAATTCCTCCAAGCACTAGTGATGAGTTGCCTATTGCAATTGCCCACCACGTTGCAGCTTTAGCCGCTCACGCGGCGCTTACATACATAGACACGGGTAAAAGTGAGCTGCAGGCTGCTCAACTCAATGTGGATTTTCTAGATGCGCTTAATCCACAACTGCACCATTTTCCGAAACACCCTGAGTGCCAATGCCTATGGACAACTCCGGATGTACTCCTTTAGTGAGTTGTAGTTGTACACAGCCAAAGAATTTGAGCGTTTTCACCTAGAAACCTAGAACAAGATTGAGTCTGACTCGATCTTCACACACCACTGACAAGAAAAGAGAAGAATATGAACAGATTAATGCAATCTATGGTTGATGCAGAGTTAGTTCTGCGCGAATACCTTATTAGTAGTCATAAGAGATTCTATGCACAGTTAAAAGATGAAAAAGGCGATGTCCCTGGATGGGTTTTAGTAGTTCTAATGACTACCGGCCTAGTTACTGCAATCTGGACAATTGCCGCCCCCCGTCTCACTGCTATTTTGAAAAACTCTCTCGATGCTATGAACGGGATTCGATAATCATGAATACGGGAGCGTTCCAACGATTTTTTCTGCGAAAACTTAAGCAGGAAAATGGCAATGTTGAAAGCTCATTAGTTTTAATCCCACTGGTTTTCCTCTTTCTCATAGCGGTTGAGCTAATAGTTGCAACTAATCTTCGCAATAGTGATTTTGCTGTGGCTCAAAGTGATGCATCCAGAAGAGCAATAAGTGGAGTAGTACATAGTTCAGATCAAGTTATTGAGATGAATTCCCCTGACTCCTTCACGCACATGAAGCTCTTGATTACTCACAGAAAGCATTCATTGCCGCAGCTAGTTCCAGGATTAGTTGCACTCCTTGGTGGCCATGCAGTTATTAATGTCAACGGAGCTGCAGTAATGGAGAACTTGAATTGATTGCAAAATTCAAAGATGAAAGTGGCAGCGCAATAGTTGAGTTTGTTGCTTTGGCTATTCCGCTATTTATCCCTGTGTTCATCTACCTCAATAGCTTTGCATCTGTGAGTGGAAATGAGGCAATAGTTCGAGTGATGGCACGGGAAGGTGTTCGTGCTTATGCTGCAAGTGAAACCGATCATTCTGGCCGCATAGTTTCTCAACAGGCTATCGTGCTTATTGCACGCAATATGGGTCTGACTTCAAGTGAAATCAATACGTTAGATATCAATTATGAGTGTTCACGATTGCCTTGTCTGTCAGCTAATAGTCGTATTCGTTTAACTGTTTCCTATAGTGATAGTAGATCTCATCGCACTATTGAAGCCTCAGCGCAAGAAAATATCAGCCCATGGAAATGAAAAGGGCCTCACAATTAAGGGATGAAACTGGTTCATTAAGCATTGTGATTATTGGGTTCTTTGTTGTCACAGTAGCTAGTTTGATGGTGATGACTGATATCGCTACTGTCATGGTAGCGAAGCGTTCTTTAACCCAGGCCACTGAAGCTGCTGCAATGCGCGGGGTTCATACTCTCAATCGCCAGAGTTATTACATCGGTAAAGGCACCATGGCTACTACACCCCTTGCACTGATCAATAAACGCGAACACCCCGCAATACCAATAGATTGCAACCAAGCCGTACTCGATGTGATGCTAGAGCTACACAACTGGTCCACAGATAGTTCTTCAATGAAGCGCCAAGAATTACAAGGGATAGTGCTGACAGATTTTCTCTGTGATGGAACTTCAGTTGAGATTTCCACATATGCCACAGTGAAATTCCCATTCATCGTGCCATTGACATCCCAAAACTCAGCTCATCTATATGCCAAAGCCGCTAGTACAAATCAAGTGCAAGAAGGCTTCTACCTATTTGGCGTTCGCTTGCATTGACTAGTACTCAGGCTTTGGTTTTTCATTAAATCGCTCTCCGCTATCCTTGCACTATGGCAGCGCGCGAATATCAATTGGAGATCAACGAAATTGACGCGACCCTTGTTTCAATTGAAAAGGTATTAGACCTTCCTAAACTTCGTAAACAGGCCGCAGAGTTAGAAGAAGAAGCCGGTCTGCCCAATTTGTGGGATCACCCTGAGAGCGCTCAAAAGACTACGAGCCGTCTATCACGTCTTCAATCAGAGATTGCCAAACTATCTGGTCTGCGCCAGCGCGTTGAAGATCTACCAATTCTCTTTGAGTTAGCGGCCAGTGAACCAGATGGTTCTGGCATTCGTGATGCTGAAAAAGAGTTAGATGCTGTGAAGAAATCGATTGGTGAATTAGAGGTCCAGACTCTTCTCAACGGTGAATATGATGATCGAGATGCATTAATAACTATTCGCTCTGAAGCCGGCGGTGTTGAGGCCGCCGATTGGGCAGAGATGATTATGCGTATGTATCTGCGTTACTGCGAACGTCATAATTTTAAAGTTGATATTCTGGAAACTTCATATGCTGAAGAAGCAGGGATTAAGTCAACAACTTTTAGGGTCAGTGAGCCTTATGCCTATGGAACTTTATCTGTTGAACAAGGCACTCATCGTTTAGTACGCATTTCACCTTTTGATAGCCAAAGCCGTCGTCATACCTCTTTTGCTGGTGTTGAAGTTGTGCCTGTGGTTGATCAAAGTGATCATGTAGATATTGATGAAAAGGAAGTACGTGTGGATGTGTACCGATCATCTGGTCCTGGGGGACAAGGAGTGAACACCACTGACTCCGCAGTTCGACTTACGCATATTCCAACAGGCATTGTTGTTTCTTGCCAAAATGAGCGTTCACAAATTCAAAACAAGGCAACTGCTATGGCAGTTTTACAATCGAAATTATTAGAACGCAGGCGCCAAGAAGAGCAGGCAAAGATTAATGCTCTCAAGGGTGATAACTCCGGATCTTGGGGAAATCAAATGCGTTCCTATGTTTTAGCGCCTTATCAAATGGTGAAGGATTTGCGCACAGATTATGAAACAGGAAACACATCTGCTGTTCTCAATGGTGAAATCGATGAATTCATCGAAGCTGGCATTAGGTGGCGCCGAAGTTCCTAATTTCCTTGCCTAAAGCACAAATCACATTTTTTTCACAGGCTCATATGCGCGTTACATACCGGCATTTGCCATCATTTTCCATAAACTATGCATCAGGCCGACAGCGGATTCCCCGATATCCGCGCCGCAGATGCAATGGGAGATCTACATGATTCGCTTTGAGAACGTCACAAAGGTCTACCCAGGTCAAGAGCGTGCAGCCCTTGATTCAGTAAATCTAGAAATCGTCAAAGGTGAGTTTGTTTTCCTCGTTGGTCTTTCAGGTTCTGGAAAATCCACTTTCCTGCGATTGATTTTGCGTGAAGAGCGTCCAACTACTGGAGTGATCCATGTTGCAGGAAAAGATTTGGGCACCTTGGCAACACATAAAGTCCCTGAACTTCGCCGCCAGGTTGGAACAGTTTTTCAGGATTTCCGTTTGCTACCTAATAAGACAATTACTGAAAATGTGGCATTTGCTCTGCACGTTCTTGGATATTCCCAAAAAGAGATCAACCGCGAAGTTCCTGAAGTTCTTGAACTTGTTGGTCTTGAAGACAAGGGTGATCGATTGCCATCAGAAATCTCAGGTGGTGAGCAACAGCGCGTTGCAATTGCACGTGCATATGTTAGTCGTCCACCCATTTTGATTGCCGATGAACCAACAGGAAATTTAGACCCGGCAACTTCTGTTGGAATCATGAAACTACTTGATCGTATTAACCGTGAGGGAACAACGGTATTGATGGCAACTCATGATGCAGGTATTGTGGATCAAATGCGAAAGCGCGTTATTGAACTTGATCTAGGCCACGTCATCCGCGACCAAGTTCGCGGTGTCTATGGATACACGGGATAAGGGGCACAACATGCGCGCACGGTTTCTTTTGAGCGAAGTTGGAATCGGCCTTCGTCGAAATATGACTATGACTTTTGCAGTCATCGTGACAACAGCCATCTCACTCTCATTACTCGGAATCGGTCTGCTTTCAAATGCACAAGTCGGTGCTATGAAGGATTATTGGTATGACAAGATTGAAGTATCAGTATTTTTGTGTGGTTCACTTTCTGAATCTCCATCATGTGCTGGTGGTGTTGTTACTTCAGAACAACGTCTGCAAATTCAACAAGATATCCAGTCAATGCCGGCAGTGGACAGCGTCTTTTATGAATCTCAATCAGAGGCTTTTAGCCGTTTCCAAGAACGCTTTAAGGATTCTGCAATTGCAGCAAACGTAACTGCTGACCAACTACCTGAATCATTTAGAGTTAAATTAAAAGATCCAACGCAGTTTGCAGTCATTGTTAGCGCATTCTCGGGTCGACCTGGAGTTGATGTGGTTCAAGATCAGCGCAGTATTTTGGAGAAGTTCTTCAAGTTATTGGAAGTGCTAAGAAATGGTGCACTACTGGTTGGTCTGGCTTCAGTTTTAACAGCTGCATTATTGATTAGTAATACTCTTCGAATTGCAGCATTTAACCGCCGGCGTGAAACTGGTGTGATGAAACTTGTCGGTGCATCTTCCTGGTCTATTCAATTGCCATTTCTTCTTGAAGGAATAATTTCAGCAATCGTGGGTTGGGCACTTGCCACTGGATTACTCGCAGCCCTCAAAAGTGTGATTGATTCCAAAGTCGCCCCACTTTTGTCCTTTACTAACTTCTTTGGTTGGGGAGAAGTGTGGGTCGCTTCAGCGTATTTGCTGGCAACTGGCCTCTTTGTATCAACCCTTGCATCAGTAATTACGCTACGCCGTTACTTAAAGGTCTAAAGCCGTCGCATCTAGTGAGAGAATTGCCCCTGTAATCCTTTAACGCAAAGAAATAGGAAAGGGCGGTGATGCGGTTATGGTCAAAGAAAATGGCCGCAAAGTCATTGCCCAAAACAAAAAAGCACGCCACGATTATTCAATCGATGATGTTTTTGAATGTGGAATGGTTTTAACAGGCACGGAAGTTAAATCACTACGACTCGGTCGAGCATCGCTCATCGATGGCTTTGCCATGATCAATGATGGCGAACTCTGGCTCAGTGGTGTTCATATCCCTGAATACACCCAGGGAACCTGGACCAACCACACTCCTCGCCGTGATCGCAAACTCCTGGTTCACAAAAATGAACTCAATAAGTTAATCTCAAAACTCAAAGATTCAGGCACAACGCTGGTGCCGCTTTCCTTGTATTTCAAAGATGGAAAAGCAAAGATAGAGATTGCAGTTGCTCGCGGAAAAAAAGCCTACGATAAGCGTGAGGCGATTAAAGCTCGTGAGGCTGATCGTGAAGTAGCACGCGTAGTTTCTAGAGGGTCGTCAGGAAAGAGTAGGCGCGCATCTAAGCGTTACGAAGAGTAGTTTCTCACCGATTATGGCTTACCCGCTTTATGTCTTACACTTATTCCACCGCCGCCTAGTTCGCCCAATTTTTGGGCGTGATTTAGCGACGGTAAGTACTGTGAATTTCTTTGACAACTACATAGGGATGAATAGACATACGTTTCTTTATCTTTCAAGTTTTAATCTTGGGGGTGAACGGTCTCGACTTTGGATGTTGAGGCAGGGGAAGCGGGCCGAGGAAGCCGGAATGATCTCGTAAACCAATAATCCGTGCAAAAAATAACTGCTGACACTAATCAGCAAGCTTTCGAACTCGCTGCATAAGCATTTCGAAGCCGTTAGCCCAGGTGCCGCTCTCGACCTGGAACCTAGCGTCGCTAGAGGGCTTTTCACTTCGTTGGTGTTGCAGACAACGATGGAGAACAGTTTTGCAACTGAGTTCGTCGAAGAAGCGTGTGGAGAAACTTCGGGACTGAGAAAGCGTTAATCACACTACGCCCGTAGAAGCCCTGTTTTTGCACCGAAGGACCCGGGTTCGATTCCCGGCACCTCCACCATTGTTATTGATTAATGTTGGCCTTCTGGGCCATGTCCGTCTTTTCCATTACTTCGGCCACGTAATTTCCATTTTATGACTGGGCCATGTCCTGATGCCTTTCCCGTTTTAATTCCCAGCCGTTGCAATACTTTAAAATTGGGGAAGTATTCATTTCTAGCTGCGATATAGCAAGTGCACAATGCACTTAACCCTACTAATCGTGGAAAAATCGGAAGGTCCGGAATTAAAATCCATTGGGCACCAACAAACGTTCCCATCGTGATGAAGATTCCATGGAAGATTCGCTTAATAAATAATCTGATGAAACTTTGAGTCCTAATTCTAGCGATACCAATTGCAATGGGCCCAGAGGTAATCGCTACCAGGAATAGTAAGGCAACTATTGCTGCAAGACTTTCCATTTATATCCCCTTCCAGTCCTGCCGTATAGCTGCATACAGCGCCATATCTTTTTGTGTTCCATCTTCTTTACGAGATTTCTTTCGCATGATGCCTTCTAGGGAATACCCAGATTTCTCTAGAAGCTTGCGGGAGGGGGTATTTTCGACATTAACAACAGCCTCAATACGCTCAAAGCCGATGCTCTCAAAACCAAAATGAGTCAACACTTGTGTTGCAATAGAGCCAATGCCTTTCCCACGCATAGGCGCACATATCCAATATCCAATTTCTGCAACATGCTCGCGCACATTCAAGCTGTGAAAGGAAAATCCACCAGCAAAAGTCGCATCTGCTCCATTTCCATATTCAAGGACTAACTGCAGTTCGGTTTGGTTTGCAAAAGCGTGAGGAGATCTTTCGCGAACATAAAACTCTGCATCGGCCATTGAGTAGTGAGATGGAATACGTGTAAATATAGGCAGGAGGGGATCTTGTGCACCTTCTAATAAGGCAGGGATATCAGATTCTTGAGGTGCCCGTAATGTAATGAGTCCGTGTGAGAGCGTTGGAACTTCTTTCGGCCACCATATCATTTGAGAAGTATGACAGGTGGGGCTCATCAATCATCCCTGCTGTATATCCCTTGGCGCTCCATGCACATCTAACACATCGACCGGCTTTGAATCGCCGCCGAGCTTTGCTCCTGCACCGCCTCGATTCAGGGGCCTGGTTGCATCCTCTTTATACATAGCTGGAATTGAACCGAGCAGACCATTTTGGAAATCTTCAAAAGCCTGTAGTACTTCTCGCTTTGTGTTCATTACAAATGGTCCCATCCAGGCAACAGGCTCTTTGATGGGCGCCCCACCTAAAATAAAGAGCTCCATTTCCGGAGAACGTGACTCTTGATTCTTTGCTGCACGAACAACAATTGTGTCACCATCACCAAAGAGAGTTAATTGACCGGTATGAACTGGGCGATCTTCATCTCCAACAAAACCTTCTCCAGCCATTGTGTATACAAGAGCGTTGTAATCACGTCGCCATGGCAAACGCAGTTCAGCTCCTGCTGCAATAGTTGCGTGAATCAAAGTAATTGGCGTTTGAGTTGTTCCAGGACCTGTGTAGCCACCTACTTCACCTGCTATAACACGAATCAAAGCCCCACCATCACTTGATGAAAGAAGTGCGACATCTTTTGCACGAACATCTTGATACGCAGGCGGTGACCATTTTTTTGCAGCAGGCAGATTCACCCAAAGTTGGAAACCATGAAATAAGCCTCCGCTCACAACTAAATGTTCTGGAGGAGTTTCAATGTGAAGAATTCCAGCGCCAGCTGTCATCCACTGTGTATCACCATTAGAAATAGTTCCGCCGCCACCATTGTTGTCTTTGTGGTCAAAAACTCCATCAATAATGTAAGTAACAGTTTCAAAACCACGGTGTGGATGCCACGGAGTTCCTTTAGGTTCGCCAGGCGCATATTCCACTTCACCCATTTGATCTAAATGAATAAATGGATCAAGTTCGGCTAAGTCGACTCCGGCAAATGCCCGGCGAACAGGAAAACCTTCTCCTTCAAAACCTTGGGGGGCGGTTGTGATGCTTTTTACTGCGCGAGCTCGCGCATGAGGTGCTTCATGTATGCGCGGCAAAACAGTTATATCGGCAACGCTTACAGCAGGCATCTCAACTCTCCTTTGTGAAATCTAAGGTTAGTTGAATCTTCAACCACCAGCAACTTGGAGTTAAAGTGCCTTAAGTGCAGAAACGACCTTTGTCAGTGAGGCTTTGGCATCACCAAATAAAAGCATGGTCTTTGGATCATAAAGGAGTTCATTTTCAATTCCTGCAAATCCAGGACGCATTGAACGTTTCAAGAAGATAATATTTGCTGCCTGATTTACTTCTAAAATAGGCATTCCATAGATAGGGCAGCCTGGAGAAGTTTGCGCAGCTGGGTTAACCACATCGTTTGCACCAATAACAATTGCCACATCAGTCTGACCAAATGTTGGATTCACTTCATCCATTTCAGCTAGTTGTTCATATGGAACATTTGCTTCTGCTAGCAAGACGTTCATATGCCCAGGCATTCGACCTGCCACAGGGTGAATGCCATAAGCGACATCAATACCTTTAGCAATCATCATGTCTGCAAGCTCTCGAACTGTGTGCTGAGCTTGAGCAACCGCTAAACCGAATCCAGGCACGATTACAACACGACGCGCATAGTTGAGCAATATCGCAACGTCATCAGGTGATCCTGAACGCACCGGACGTTCTTCTCCCGTTCCAGATGCATCCTGAGGCTTTGCAGTAAATGCTCCAAAGAGAGTTCCAAATAAAGAACGTCCCATTGCTTCTGCCATTAAACGAGTCAAAATTGTTCCTGATGCTCCAACTAATGTTCCAGCAATAATGAGTAGAACTGAATCCAGAACATATCCACTTGCTGCGACAGTTAAACCTGTAAATGCGTTTAACAGTGAGATAACAATCGGAACATCGGCTCCACCCACTGGTAGAACGAAGAGAACACCGAAAAGCAGCGAGAGTGCAGCTAGAACTAAGAGTGGAGTGGTTCCAAGGGCTGTAACAACCCAGCCTCCAACACCAATAACGCTTGCTAAGGTGGCTGCAATGATGAATCTACCTGCTGGGAAAATTACTGGGCGAGTAGTCATTAACTCTTGAAGCTTTAAGAAAGTAATAACAGAGCCGCTAAATGAAACACAGCCAACGATGACTGTAAAGACGGTGAAGATAACTTCAGCCGTGGTTGCCTCTACCCCTAAGTGCAGGTACTCAACTATTGCTACCAAAGCAGCAGCGCCACCACCCACACCATTAAATAAAGCGACAAGTTGTGGCATCTGAGTCATTTGAACTTTACGTGCAGCTGGAACACCCACTGCTAAACCAACAACCATGGCACCTAGAATCCACCCTAGATTATTTAGTGGAAGAGATGAATCAGGATTGGCGTAGAAAAAGACAACGAGAGTTGCTAGTGAGGCACCAAAAGCACCGATTAAGTTTCCGCGGCGAGCAGTCTTAGGGTGAGATAACCCTTTAAGCGCCAGGATGAATGCCACACCCGCAGCCAAACCTATGAGGTCATAGAGCGTACGGTTCATTTCTTGTTTCCTTTGAACATTTCAAGCATTCGATCGGTAACGACGAACCCACCCACCATATTGATTGTTGCCAAAACTATTGCCGCAACTGCCAGGCCTAATTCAAGATTGGTTGAACTATGATCGGCGACAATAATCGCGCCCACCAAGATAACTCCGTGGATAGCGTTAGCACCTGACATTAAAGGGGTGTGCAGAGTGGAAGAGACTTTAGATACAACTTCAAAACCCACGAAGACTGCTAATACAAAGATTGAAACAATTGCCATCGGTTCCATTTACTTGTCTCCTCTTCGTGATCCTGCGTGTGTTAGCGCAGAGCCATTAATGATTTCATCCTCAAAATCAAGGTTAAATGCAACAGATTCGCCCTCTTTTGCCGCTGTAGTCATGAGAGTTAACAAATTAACCACGTTGCGCGAATAAAGAAATGATGCATGGAAAGGAAGCTGACTTGGGACATCTTTGCCGCCCCAAATCTTTACGCCACCTGAAGTAATAACAATTTCACCTGGCTTTGATCCTTCGACATTTCCACCGCTTTCAGCAGCTAAATCAACAATCACTGTGCCAGGGCCCATGGAATCAACCATTGTCTGAGTCATTAAGCGAGGTGCTTGGCGACCAGGAACTGCAGCAGTTGTAATAACAATGTGAGATTTAGCAATGTAAGGAGTCAGAAGTTCACGCTGTTTAGCTGCACGGTCTTCAGTCATCTCACGCGCATAGCCACCTGAACCTTCCAGTGATTCAAGCTCTAACTCAATAAATGTAGCACCCATGGATCGAACTTCATCAGCAGATGCTGGGCGAACATCGTAAGCTGAAACGACTGCTCCAAGTCGACGGGCAGTTGCAATTGCTTGTAAACCTGCAACACCTGCGCCAAGAACAAGAACTTGTGCAGGCGTTACTGTTCCAGCAGCTGTCATAAGCATGGGGAAAAATCGTGGTGAAAGTTCTGCGCCAACTAGGACGGCGCGATATCCGGCACACAGGGCTTGTGATGTCAGTGCATCCATAGATTGCGCACGTGAAATGCGTGGAACAAGTTCAAGTGAAAAAGCCGTAACTCCCGCGGTAACTGCAGCATCAATTGAATCAACGGCAGTGACTGGAGAAAGAAATGAAATGGTGATTGCACCCTTTTTTAACTTACTTATTTGAGCTGGTGTTAAAGGTTGAACTGAGAGAACTGCATCAGCATTACTCAGAACTTCTCCGTCAGAGATCGTTGCACCAGCGGCCTTATATTGAGCATCTACGGCCTGTGAATGCACTCCTGCACCTGATTCGATGACAACATCGAAGCCAAGACGCGTTAATTTGTTAATAACATCGGGGACAAGCGCAACGCGCTTCTCACCCTCTTTGATTTCTTTCGGGACAACTACACGCATGGGCAGAATGCTAGTGCTAGTTGCCTTTCAAGTCACCCTTTGTGAGGTGGAAAAGCAGTGCTTGAATCGTTGTCCGGCGATGATATGCCTCACGCCAAATTACAGAACGAGGACCGTCTATTACAGATGCCTCAACTTCTTCACCTCTGTGGGCAGGTAAACAATGCATGAATATTGAATCTGTATCTGTAAGTGAAAGTAAATTCTCAGTTACTGCAAATGGTGCGAGTGCTAGCCCTTTCTCTTCGCGTTCACTTTCAGAATCACCCATAGACATCCACACATCGGCATACAAAACAGATGCATCTTTAGATGCAGCTTCTGGATCATGAAGCACTTCAACTTGTCCACCGTTTTTGGCAGCAATAGTCTTTGCAATTTCTACAACTTTTGGATTAGGCGCCCACTTTCCCTTTGGCGTGGCGGCAACAACATGCGCACCCATGATTGCACCCATGATGAGCCAGGCGTGAGACATATTATTTCCATCACCCAGATAGACGAATTTGCGTCCAGTAATATCTTTTCCAAAGTTCTCACGAATAGTCAACCAATCGGCAAGTAATTGAGTTGGATGATCTTCATCAGTTAAGGCATTAATAACAGGGATTGATGCATGAGCACCTAGTTCTTCAACATCTGCTTGAGCAAATGTGCGAATGATGAGTGCGCTGCAGTATCCACTAATAATTTTGGCAGTATCTGCAATAGTTTCCCCACGACCTAATTGCAATTCATCACCACGAATAAATATTGGCGTTCCACCTAAGTGGGCAACAGCGGTTTCAGAAGAAAGTCGCGTGCGGGTTGAAGGCTTTGTCATATAGATGGCAACGCTCTTATTGGCTAAAGTGTTCTTAGAACGAAGCGGATCTTCGGCAAATGCCGCAGCGGTCTCCAGCAAAAGCTCAACGTCATCGCGGCTGAGATCTTGTGTGCGCAGTAAGTCCTTCATTTGTGAATTCTACTAGGTAGTTTTGCCATCGCCAAAGGTATTCTTATCCACCTCATGGGCCTCTTTGGAAAGCGTGGAATTGAGACGGAGTCTGATACCGATCTCTTAACTAGACCCGACCTTCAAGAAGATGATGGTGGGCATGATCGTTTTGCTCATTATGTGAAAAAGGAAAAAATCACAGAGTCAGCAGTGACTGGTAAAGCTGTGAGAGCTCTGTGTGGCAAAAAATGGATTCCATCCCGTGATCCCCAGAAGTACCCAATCTGCCCAACGTGCAAAGAGATTTATGCAGGGATAAAGCCCGGACCAGTAGACAAGTAATGATGAAGCGCAGTTTTCACATTTCTCTTACTTTACTCATGCTCATTTCATTAACTCCACAAGCATTAGCTATTGATAATCAACCTCGAAGAATAGTTTCAGGTTGGATTCCTTATTATTCTGTAAAAACGGTAATACCATTTATTAAAAAACTACCAACTCTTCCAACGCCGGCCGTTGACTCACTCGTGACTTGTGAGACTAATGAATACTCGGCCGAAGACATAGCACTTCTCAATTCTTCTTATTTGTTTACAAATAAAGATTTGATGAAGGAAGTCATGCCATTTTGGTACACATTAAAGAGCCCTACTCTTATTAGAGACGACTATTCAACTGCAAATCCATCATGGCCAATAGCAGACACAATCTGCCTGATGAAAAAAAGTGGTGTGAAGTTAATTCCAACTATAACTGATGGGACAGATAAATTAGTTCTATCTGGCTATTTAGCTAAGCCTGAAGTGAGAACCACCATCGTAAAAACAATAGTAGATCTTGTGAACAAATATTCTTTTGATGGTATTGACTTAGATTTTGAAGGTTTTGCTTTTGTCGATGGAAACACAACCTGGACAAAGACTGCTCCCAATTGGGTTTTATTCGTTAAGGAACTTAGTGCAGCATTGCATACACAGCAGAAACTTCTCTCAATTTCTGCGCCATATTCATTTAATCCAGCGGAAAAACAAAAGGGGTATTACGTTTATGCTTGGGCTGAGATTGCTTCAAGTATCGATCGATTACGAATCATGACGTATGACTATTCAGTTGCTAAACCTGGCCCTATTGGCCCAATTAGTTGGACAGAAAAGACTCTGCAGTATGCAATCTCAATCATGCCAGCTTCTAAAGTCTTTATTGGACTTCCTGGATATGGAAGAGATTGGATAACTAGTGTTACTGGAACTTGTCCCACCACAGCTCCACCAGGATTAATAGCTGGTGCAAAAGCTGCAACTTTTAAGATGAATTATGCAAATGCGAAGGCAGTGATAGATCAAGCGGTTCCAGCTTTTGATGTGAACAGTAGTGAAGCAACATATTCGTATGTACAAAACTTTAATGGTTTAACTGCAACAGGAGCTGCAACATCCTGCACAGTAAACCGAACCGTTTGGTATCAAAATGATCGCAGCTATCTAGAACGCATGAATCTGGTAGCTAAATACCGTTTAGGTGGTGCCGCGCTATGGACACTTGGCATGGAAGATATAACCGCTACCACAGCAATGCGAAATGTGGCCCTAGCAATCGCTCCAGATACCGTTTTAAGCACACTCACCATTGAACAAGTAAGTAACAAAGGTATTTTCTATGGAGGAGTCTTTACTGTGCGTGGTGCACTCACCCTCAAAGATAAATCACCTGTTGTAGGAATACCTGTCACCATTGAAATTAAACGTGTAGGTGAAAACTCATGGAGCCCTATCGCTGAAGTTATGAGTGGATTAGATGGAACAATTAGCGTTCCAGTCGCACTGGCCGCAAGTGCGTCGTTACGAGTTAGCACACAAGGAAGTTGGGAACGTGCTGAATCCTTGAGCAATGAAGCAAAAGTTGTACTTCTGTCTCGGATAATTCTAGATCGCCCCACCACAGTCAAGGCAGGTAAGGATTTAATAGTTAAAGGCGTTTTGCTACCTGTTTTGGCAGGACAAGCGGTTGTGCTTCAGAAATATACTGCAGGTAAATGGCAAAATATAGGCATAGAAGCAATCACTGGAACTAGTGGAGAATTTCAACTTAGCGTAATCGAAGCAAAGAAAGGAGTTACTAAATTGCGAGTCCAAATCACAACTAAGGATGAACTAGTGTTAACTCCAGAATTCACAGTGGTGGTACGCCAATAATGGTTAAAGTTGCTGACAAAATAGAAGAAGCTATTCAAGAGATTTTTAGTGGAGACAAACCTTGGGTGACAATAGTTTGGGATGATCCAGTTAATTTGATGACGTATGTCACTTATGTATTAATGCAGCTCTTTGGTTACAACCGCGAAAAAGCCCATGAGTTAATGATGAAAGTCCATACGGAGGGTAAAGCTGTTGTTTCAACCGGTAGTCGTGAAGAAATGGAGCATGATGTTGCTCGATTGCATGAATACGGACTCTGGGCGACATTGCAACGAGGTGATCAAGCTTTATGACAAAACCGGATTCAGATGAACACCATGGATTCCACCGCCATGGCGAAAACGCCTTTGTAGCAGAGTTCTCTGAATCAGAGCGCGAAGTACTTATTAATTTAGTGGGGCAGATTATTGAACTACTGGGTGAGCGCACAGATAGCCATATAGATGACCCACTTGCTGCAATGATTGGAATAACTACACATGATTCGCCCCCAGAAGATGAAGTATTACTTCGACTTTTACCCAATGCATACGCTGATCAGGTAGATGCTGCAGAGTTTCGCCGCTATACCGAATCCACACTAAGAACTAAAAAGTATGGACACTCGATGTCGATGCGAGTTGCATTAAAGAGTTCAGTGGATGGGATTATTGAATTAGATCATGATGGCGCTAATGACTGGTTAGGTGCCATGAATGATATTCGTTTAGCACTTGGTGTTCGTTTACAAGTTGAACAAACAAGCCATGAAGAGTTAGAACTCTTGTCACCTGATGATCCAATGCGAGGGGTCTACGCTGTTTATGGTTGGTTGGGTTGGCTGCAAGAGTCCTTAATTGTTGCGCTTATGGATGAAGCTATTTAGTTTTCACATCACGCTCGCGGTAGGCTTGGCCTGTGAGTAATGCGCCCATTGGAATCTTCGATTCAGGAGTAGGTGGGCTTACCGTTGCCAGAGCAATTCTGGATCAACTCCCTAATGAATCAACAATTTACATTGGTGATACAGCGCGAGGTCCTTATGGTCCACGTCCATTAGCTGAAGTTCGCGAGTTTGCTCTAGAGACTTTAGATTTCTTAGTAGAGCAAGGTGTTAAGGCATTAGTGATTGCTTGCAACACAGCAAGTGCGGCAATGCTGCGTGATGCTCGTGAGCGATACAAGATTCCAGTGATTGAAGTTATCCAACCTGCAGTCAGGCGCGCAGTTGCTGCAACTAGAAGTGGAAAAATTGGGGTAATTGGAACCCGCGCAACTGTTGATTCCAAAGCCTACTTAGATGCTTTTGCAGCTGCCCCCCAACTAAAAATTACATCAATTCCTTGCCCCCTCTTTGTTGAATTCGTTGAACGCGGTGAAACTTCAGGGCCGCAGATAACTAAAATTGCCCGTGATTATTTAGCCCCAGTCATGCAAGCCCAAGTTGATACTTTAGTTTTGGGCTGCACCCATTACCCACTATTAACTGGTGTGATTTCTTACGTAATGGGTGAAGGCGTGACTTTAGTTTCAAGTGCTGAAGAAACGGCAAAAGATCTCTATCGCACATTAGTTGAGAACAATTTGCTCCGTGATGCAGATAGTGGTGCCCCGACACATACATTCTTAGCAACTGGCGATGCGAAAGCTTTTGAAAGCCTAGCTCGACGTTTTCTAGGTCCAGAAGTAACTCGCGTTGAACACCAAGATCTATAAAACATAGGAGCAGCACATGGCACGCAATGACGGACGACAAGTTAATAACTTGCGAGAAATTAAATTCACTCGCGGATGGCTTGACCATGCCGAGGGTTCTGTTCTTGTTGAGTTCGGTAAGACCCGTGTTCTCTGTGTTGCATCATTTTCTCCCGGTGTCCCACGTTGGTTAAAAGATTCTGGAAATGGATGGGTTACATCTGAATATGCGATGTTGCCTCGTGCCACTCATACACGCTCTGATCGTGAGAGCGTAAAAGGCAAGCTAGGCGGTCGCACACAAGAGATTTCACGTCTAGTAGGACGCTCACTACGAGCAATCGTGAATATGAAAGAACTAGGTGAAAACACGATTGTTATTGATTGCGATGTATTACAAGCAGATGGTGGTACTCGCACAGCAGCTATAACTGGTGCATATGTTGCACTCGCAGATGCTATTTCCTGGGCTAAGGGACAAGGCCATATCAAAGCAACAGCCAATCCTTTGAGTGATTCAGTGGCGGCCGTGAGTGTTGGAATTATCGACGGAGTCCCACTACTCGATCTTTGCTATGAAGAGGATGTACGCGCTGAAACTGACATGAATGTCGTCGTTGCAGGAGATGGACGATTCATTGAAGTGCAGGGAACTGCTGAAGGGGCACCATTTGATCGTGCATTACTTAATCAACTTCTAGATTTGGCTGTTGAGGGATGTGCAACATTGAGTAAGTTACAAAAAGAAGTTCTCTCACAATAGTGCTCCATAAATTAGTTCTTGCCACGCGCAACAAAGGGAAATTAGTTGAGTTTCATAGAATTCTGGATGCTCTAGCACCGGGTGAAATCAACCTGGTGGGAGTTGATGAATTTCCTGACTTAGTTGACGTGGAAGAAACAGGCTCCACTTTTGAAGAGAATGCGTTGCTTAAAGCCAGATACACCGCTATCGCAACTGGTTTGCCGGCGATTTCAGATGATTCAGGATTGTGTGTTGATTTCCTCAATGGTGATCCAGGCATCTATTCAGCTAGATGGGCCGGTATCCATGGAAATGATCAAGCCAATCTAGAAAAACTTCTTGGTCAATTGCAAGATGTGAGCGATGAAAAACGCACTGCACACTTCACCTGCGCAGCAGCATTGGCTATGCCAGATGGGCGCACTCAAGTTGAAGAGGCTCACTTTCATGGTCATATTTTGCATTCACCTATTGGGTTTGAGGGCTTTGGTTATGACCCCATTTTCCAACCCCTAGGAATGAGTATTTCAAGCGCACAAATGAGCCCCCAAGAAAAGGATGCCATCAGTCATCGGGGAAAAGCTTTACGCGCAATAGCGCCCCATGTCATACAAATGCTGCGAAGCCTGGGGTAACCTTGTCCTATAGACGCACGTTTGTGACGTGCGCACCACTATCCAAGGAGTTCTCGTGGCCGTAAAAAAGAAGAGCGCAGCAAAGAAGAAGGTTGCAAAGAAGGCACCTGCCAGAAAAGCTGTAGCAAAGAAATCTGTTGCTAAGAAAAAGACAACCGCAAAGCGCGCAGTGAAAAAGAGCGTTGCTAAGAAATCTGCGAAGAAGGCACCTGCTAAGAAGGCTGCCACGAAAAAAACTGTTAAAAAATCAACCGCAAAGCGAACTGTAAAGAAGAGTGCAAAGAAAGCTGCTGCAGCAAGAGTTAGCGTGACATCTTCTCGTCCGATTACCGCCGCTCCAGTTGTTGCTACACCAGTTACTCCTAAGCCAGTTGCTACACCGAAGCAAGGCGCTTCAGGTCGTGTTGTATTTGCTGTAGTTGTTGGAATTGTTTTGCTCGCCATGATTGTTTGGTCTAATTCGGGAAAAGAAAGCGATGATGGTGCAGCACCAACACCTTCTGCCTCACAATCTGCTGAAGCCACCGAGTCAGCCTCACCAGAAGAGACAACTCCAGCGGTTGGAACAGTTGAAGCTCCATCAAAGTTTGTTGCACTTAAGAGCGCAGATGGATTAAATCTTCGCTGGGTAGCACCTATGGCTACAGAAGGTTTGACCGGCTATAACGTAGAGATTCGCGCAAATGGAACTGGTGAGTGGACAACAATCGCAACCGTTCCTGCAGATCAATTAACTCAAGCAGTTACCAAGAGCGGTGATGCTGGTTGGACTCAGTTCCGAGTGTCTTCTGTTTATTCAGATGGACAAACAGCTGCTGCAAAAGTCTTTGGTATTCCAGGTGAGTTTAAGTAACAGGTAATTAGTAAAAGGCCCTCGCTTCTTAGCGAGGGTTTTTTATTTCCCACAATGTAAATATTTCAAAGTGTTGCCGTAATTGCATCAACATAGGCTCTGACTCCTGCGGGGACTAAATGGACTCCGTCAGGTGCAAAGTACTCAGGATGACCAGATGAAATAGCTGCCCAGTCGATGACTGTTGCTCCATATACCGCAGCATATTGTGCAATAAGGGCATTATTTTCATCACGCCAACCTCTGGGCACAGCCGTATTAACAACAATAATCTTAGGTTGATTTTTTACTTCTTCAAAGACAGAAAGAACTTGATCCGAAGTTAACTTATTATTATTTCCCAAGTTAAAGATTACGGGCGAGTCAATTACATGTGCTTTATCAACCTTCATAACTTTAATGAGCTCGTCTGCTTGACGACCAACACGGGCATTTATCAGAGCAATATGGCTACGAGCATCTAGTTCATAATGAATTCCTAAAATTACAGAATCTCCAGTGACCCACAAGCCCTCTGGCTTTGTTGCGGAGATTTCACTGGGAGTAACAGGTTGATTTAGCTCTTCTTTTATCGCCGCCATCTCCTTATCACTGTGTGAAATTGCTTGAGCACTAATTAATGAAGTGCCTAAGGCGATCAGGATCACAGATGCAGCTACAGCGCTCTTTTGTCGTCTCTGAACATTCTTTGTGCGGTATTTCATCCCTTTAAACCAATATTCAACTAAACCACTACGAACTGGTAGTTCAACCAAACGCAGTGAGATATCTGCAAGTGCAAAGACAATCAATATTCGCAGTGCATAAAGCGCCCATGTTGAACCCTCAAGGTCTACTGCTGGGCGAGTCACTTGAAATACAACCCAATGCCAAAGATAAATTGCATAAGAGCGCTCACCGATCCACACGGCTCCTTTACTGCTAAGAATTGGCGCAAAGCGTGAAGCAGGGTGAACAATGCTGGTCAGAATTGCACAGCCAAAAAGACCTGCAAGGGGAAAAGCTAGTTTATATAAAGTTGGGTCACTTTCATTCACTAAGAGAAAAACTCCCAGTAATCCAACAAAACCAATCACTCCAATCCCATCAATGAAATCTTGGGCACGTCTATTTACTTGCTCTTGCAGATTCTGAGGAACCCAACTCACGGCAAGTGCAGCGCCTAGAAATAATCCAATACTGTGTGTGTCTGTGCCAAAATAGACATGGCTTACTTGTGACGCACTTGCTGCATCGACTTCAAAAGAGACTAATAAGAGGGCGATACCTGATGTCGCTGCGATGAAGAGGGCAGCACTAGGGATTTTCGCTTTTCCAAATTGCCGTAAAACTAAAAGCAATATAAGAGGCCAGATTAAATAAAACTGAGCTTCTACACCTAGTGACCAAGTGTGCTGAAGTAACGGTGGGCGCGCGATTGTGTCGAAATAATCAGTATGCCTAAAAACTAACCACCAATTCATTCCACCAAGGAGTGCAAATGGACTATCGCTAATAAAGCGTCGCATTGTTTCTGGGGCCCAGATACCAATATAAATAATCGTCACGAAAATCATAAAAACTAGTGGTGGAAACAATCGGCGAATTCGTGCTTTATAAAACGCTCGCAAATCCAGACCACCACTGCGTTGAATTGAATCAAGAAGTAAGCGTGTGATTACATAGCCAGAGATGACAAAAAATAGATCTACGCCAAGAAAGCCTCCAGGAATCCAAGAAAATCCCAAGTGGTAGAGCATTACTGCTACAACAGCTACGGCACGCAACCCATCAATGGCAGGGATATAGCGAATACCGCGGGGAGTAGACATGGTTATTTACTTACGGGGAGCAGATTTCTTTGCAACTGCTTTCTTAGCGGTTTTCTTGGCAGGGTTTTTTGTACTCTTCTTTGGTGCAGCTATAGCCGGCTTAGTGCGCTGACTATCAACGCGGATTGGACCGGCATTAATGATGGTGTCATCAGAATTTAAGTTTTCTAGAACATTTCGCTGTAAATCGGCTAAACGTGTGAACGCACTTTCAAGGCGTGCTCGAGATTGGTGAATTGCAGATTCTGCAGCATCAAGTGATTGTGTCTGAATCTTGTAGAGACGTTCTGCTTCTGTAATAACACTTGCTAGCCACTGGCGATAATTAGAAACTTCTCCAGTTGCTTCGCTAATGATGCGCTCTCCCTCACGGCGTGCTGCAGTTGCTAGGGCCGCGGCTTCACGCCGCCTACTTTCAATAAGTGATTCAGCTTCGACTTCAGCTTCAGCAATCTTGTCTGCTGCTTCTGATTCAGCGGCTTGAATATATTTACGCCCACGTGATTCTGCACCGCTGAGTATTGTGCGCGCCTTAGCATCTGCTGCTTCAATCTCTTCTTTAGTTGTGCGATTGGTTTCAGCAATCAACCGAGTTGCAATCGATTGTGCCTTACTCTCACGAGCTTGGGCTGACTTAATCATGGACATTGCTGTCTCAGTCGCAAGAATTTCAAATTCTTCTTTACTTAAGCCGGTGATGTCACGGCGTGATTTGAGATCAGCTAATTGAGCTTCAAGTTCGCGAATGCGCTCGAGCGATGAAGGCGCAAGTTCCTCTTCGCCCTTGAATCCGACCCAATTGAGGAAGGAGTTTTTCTCAGCCATCGTCGTACCTCGCAACTCGTTGATAGGAGAGCCTTAGGTTAGAGCAAGGCCTCACTTACTGTAAATCGCCACTGAAATCGCTATGTACTGCGAAATCCAGGCTGCGAGGACGAATATATGGAAGAGCTCGTGGAAGCCAAAATACTTCGCGTCTCGCCCTGGGCGCTTGAGAGCGTAGAAGATTGCGCCGATTGAGTAAAAAAGGCCACCTATGAGAATGGGAAGTAATACCCATAAACCACCCTGTCGATAGAGAGCTGGGGTGTAAACGATGGCAACCCAGCCAAGAAGTAAGTAGTTTGCAACATATAACCAGCGCGGTGCATTGAGCCAAAAAATTCGCAAGCCCACACCCATTGCTGCGCCAATCCAAACAACTAATAGCAGAATATTTCTGTTACGTCCCTCAAGCAATGCAACTGCAAAAGGGGTATAAGAACCGGCAATGAGCAAATTGATATTTGCGTGATCCCAACGCCGCCAAATTTTCTTTTTTGAAGGGGCCCATGGAACTCGATGATAAACAGCCGAGACGCTAAATAACATAATTGCTGTGATTGAGTAAATAGCGACAGCGAATTTTAATGATGACTTGCTAAGGATAAAAAGTACGAGTGAAGCAATAATGACGGCAGGTGTTGCACCCAAGTGAAACCAACCACGTAATTTTGGTGGAACCACAGGTAGGTGCGTCATGTAAGGAGGGTACTGGTTGTTTAAACCTGCCGTATCGACAAATACTCGCCGCGCTGATAAGAATCTCCCATGACATTTAGATCCCCTATATTCGAGCTCAGCCACACCTACATCGATGATGAAGCAGCCTTGAGTCCTATGGGTTGCACCTATCTAGGCAATGGACTCAACCAAGACAAGTTGGATGATTTCTCAATCGCAGGTGCGGCGCTTTCAGCGGACTTAACTCGCCAGACCCTCAAGAAACTTCTTGAATTGAAGCCAATTGATGAGATTGATCGAATTGCCCAGACTGTTATGCAAGAGCGCTTGGAATCATCACTGGCTCTTCACGATAGCCAAGAGTCATTTGTGCTGTGGAATGTTCTTACATCCCCACCATCAAATGTGCGCTCAATTTTTGAACTGATGCCAAAGAGCACGGATAAAGATTTTGACAATATTGCCAAGCGTTTAGCCGCAGTAGACGGTGCATATAAGTCATGGACGGGAGCGATTATGGAGGTCGCAAAAAGTGGCAAGACAACTGCCCAGCGCCAAGTCCGTGGAGTTATTGAGCAATTACAAAGTTATGCAAATGGTGGATTTAGCGCAATGTGCAAGAACTTTGATGCTGCTGGCAAATATCCAGAAATTCATGAAAATGCACAACTTGCTGAGAAAGCGGCCGCAGAGACAGCTGAGTTTTTGAAGAACCACTATCTTCCTATTGCAAATCCAGAGGATGCAGTGGGAGCAGAGCGTTATGCGGTGTGGGCACGTTATTTCACTGGTGCAAAGCTAGACCTTCGCGCAACCTATGAATGGGGAATGGCTGATCTAAAAGCAATAAATGAGCGCATGTGGGAAATTGCGCAACTGATTAAGCCTGGTGCAAAAACTCTTCGCGAGGTTGCTGATTACCTTGATAAGGATCCAAAGTATGTAATTAAGGGAAAAGAAAATGTCGTTAAGTTCCTGCAAGATTTCACTGATGCAGCAATTGCTCGCATGGACGGTGAATACTTTGAAATCGATGATCGCATCAAGATTTGTGAAGCCCGTCTTGCACCAGAGGGAAGTGCATCTGCGCCTTATTACAACCCACCATCTGAAGATTTAACTCGCCCAGGCACAACGTGGATTCCTATGCTAGGTAAAGATGAAGCCAGCAGCTGGCACCTAGTCTCAACCTGGTATCACGAGGCGGTTCCTGGCCATCACTTGCAGTGCGCCACTGTTGCTATTGAAAAAGAGCGTTTGTCTCGTTTTCAAATCAATGGTGCATGGATTAGTGGATATGGTGAGGGTTGGGCCTTATATGCAGAGCGATTCATGAATGAATTAGGCGCCTTTGATGAGCCAGGAATTGAAATGGGCTATCTATCGGCACAAGCTCTGCGTGCTGCGCGCATTGTTGTAGATATCGGAATGCATCTGGGATACACCGATTTTGATGGCAAGGTATGGAACGCCGAGTCATCGCGCAAGCTTCTCAACGAGCAGGCACTTCTCGATGAGGATCACTCCCGCAGTGAAACCGATCGTTACTTAGGTTGGCCTGGCCAAGCCATCTCCTACAAGGTGGGAGAGCGAGTGTGGATGAAGGCCCGTGAAGATGCCAAAGTCCGCCTTGGATCTGCCTTCTCCCTCAAGAAGTTCCACACCTATGCCCTCAAGATTGGACCTATGGGCCTAGACCCATTTGCTCTCGAACTGGCCAATTGGGATGGGAAATAGTCCAGATTCGACCATTTTCATGGGTGATTTTCTGAGGTTTTCAGAGATTTCATAGTGCGAAATTGCGTGTTGTACCTCACAATATGAGCACCAATGCGCGATGAGGCGCCTCGAGGTCCTCAATGGCGCAGCGGTGCTAAATGCTAGAAGGCATTTGGAAAACACACACCTCATGGAGGCATAGCTACATGCTCAAACTTGATAGCAATCAATGGAACCTAGTCTATAACGTGTTCTCGTTCGGACTGGTTTCTATGCTCGCATGCACGATCTATACGCTTGTGTCACAACAGCGCGTATTAGCTAAGTATCGCAATGCACTAGTGATGTCATCAATGGTTACATTCATTGCTGGCTACCACTACATGCGTATTTTCAACTCATTTAATGAATCATCTGCGGACATGTCTGTTAATGTCTCAGGTGCTCAGGGTTCATTCAATGAGGCTTATCGTTACGTTGACTGGCTGCTCACAGTGCCACTACTTCTAGTTGAAGTAATTGCAGTGCTTGCACTAGCCAAGGAAGTTTCACGCTCCCTCATCATGCGTCTGGTCCCAGCATCTGCTGCGATGATCGCCCTTGGTTACCCAGGTGAAATTTCAAGCGATCAGAACACACAGGTTCTATACGGTGTTCTCTCAACACTTCCTTTCCTATACATCCTTTACGTATTGTTCGTAGAGCTTGGTAAGTCACTTGATCGTCAACCAGCAGGAGTTGCAGAGACCGTAGGTCGCTTGCGTCTTCTATTGATCGCGACATGGGGCGTTTACCCAATCTCTTACATCCTAGGTATGGGCGGAGACGCAACTGCACAGCAGTTCGTTGGCGTTCAAGTGGGATACACAATTGCTGACATTCTTGCTAAGTGCGTATTCGGTCTTACAATTTTGAAGATCGCACGCATGAAGTCAATAGCTGAAGGCATGAAGGAAGATCACTAATCAAATAGATTGAAGATGGGGTGCTGAGAAATCGGCACCCCATTTCTCTATTGTGAGGAGAAAAACTATGAAATCTAACCTAATCAATAACTACCGGATGGGCGGATATCTGCTCATTGCAATCGGCCTTATCAACTTAAGATACCAAACTGGTCATAGCGGAGTAGTAAGTCATAGTTTGACCATTCTTATTCCTGGCGCACTTGTGCTAGCCGCTACTTGGATTCCAGCATTCACTAAGAGATTAGAAAGCAAAGCAGTGCAGGCGTTCTCCATCACACTGGGGCTCATCCTTATCGCATACGCAGTCATCAACTAGATCGGTGCTTGCAAAAGCCCTACAAAGGGTGAAGAGTAATTGGCATGAGCGATAACAGTGAGTGGTCTTTTGAAACCCAACAAATCCACGCAGGCCAGATCCCCGATTCAGATACCGGTTCACGATCTCTTCCGATTTATCAAACTACTGCTTATCAATTCCGAGATACACAGCATGCAGCTAATCTCTTTGGAATAGCAGAAGCCGGAAATGTTTATACCCGCATCAATAACCCCACACAAGACGCGGTAGAAAAGCGAATTGCAACTCTTGAAGGTGGTGTAGCAGCATTATTAGTTGCATCAGGCATGGCAGCAACAACTCTTGCAATTATGAATGTGGCTCAAGCAGGCGACCATATTGTTTCAAGTTCAAATGTTTATGGTGGAACTTTTAACCTCTTTAACTACACGCTCCCAAAATTTGGAATCGAGGTTACTTTTGTTAATGACACTGGCAACATGGATGCGTGGAGAGCTGCGGTTAAGCCCAATACGAAGGTGTTCTTTGGCGAGGGTATTTCAAATCCATTAGGTGCGGTGCTAGATCTGGAAGCAATTGCTCATGTCGCCCATGAGGCAGGTGTCCCATGGATTGTTGATAACACTATTGCCACCCCTTATGTCACCCGACCATTTGATTATGGCGTCGACATTATCACGCACTCAGCAACTAAGTTTTTATCGGGGCATGGAAATGCAATGGTTGGAGCCATTGTTGACTCCGGAAACTTTGATTTTGCCCAAAATCCTAAGAAGTTTCCTGGCTTTAATGAACCAGATCCAAGTTATAACAACCTGGTCTATGCAAAAACTCTTGGGGTTGGTGGAGATTTTGGCGCTAACCTTGCTTATATATTCAAAGCTCGTTTGCAACTACTTCGTGACTTTGGATCTTCAGTTTCACCATTTAATGCCTGGTTACTTGCACAAGGTTTAGAGACTTTAAATCTTCGGATGGATCGACATTTACTTAATGCACAGGCCTTAGCACAATGGCTAGAAAAGCAGCCCGAAGTAGCACACGTGAGTTATGCGGGTCTGCCTTCTTCACCATGGTATGCAACGGCTAAGAAATATGCTCCTAAGGGAGCTGGTGCTGTCTTTGCATTTGAGTTAAAGGGTGGCGCAATAGCAGGTCGTAAATTTGTTGAAGGGTTAGAACTATTTAGCCATGTCGCCAATATTGGTGATGTTCGTTCATTAGTGATTCACCCTGCATCAACTACTCACTCTCAACTCAATCCTGATGAGCAAATTAAGGCTGGAATAACTCCAGGAATGATTCGCGTGAGTATCGGACTTGAAAATATCGAAGATATTAAAAACGATATTAAATTAGGTTTTGCTGCTGCAAAAACTGCTTAACCTTATTTTCTAAAAGTTAGGTCAGCTTTTTTCATCTCTGCAACGAGGATTCTTATTGCATTAGGCCCCATGCCATGGAGCTCTTTTAAAGCTGCAAGTGATGTCTTGCGCAAATCACTTAAAGAAAATAGACCATCATCTACTAGGGCACGTCGTGCAGGTGCTGCTAAACCAATGTCACGCCAGTTGCCATCTAGCTCTGCATAACTATCTAAATCAACTTCACCAGCAGTAACTGCGCATGTGTTTTTTGCTTTTTCAGCACGGCGCAGCGCAGCGGCTTTTTTCGCTTGAGAGGCCAACATCTTGGTTCGTGCTGCAGATTGCTTAGCCATGATGAGAGTTTACTGACGAAACTTTTCAGATAGATATGTGCGGGAGGCGGGACTTGAACCCGCACGTCCGAAGACACAGGTTCCTAAGACCTGCGTGTCTGCCATTTCACCACTCCCGCTCACCCAGATAAAAAACCTTGCGACATCCATCTGGATAGGGGACAAGATTAGAGGTAAGTTAGCGATGTACCAAAACGAGCCCATCCATTCCTACCAAAAGGATCTAGCGCTATGTCATTAACACCCACACCGGCAGATAAGTTCACTTTCGGTCTCTGGACCGTCGGCTGGCAGGCACGCGACCCTTTCGGAGATCCAACTAGAGGTGCACTCGACCCAGTTCGCACAGTCAATGAGCTTGCCGCACGCGGTGCCTACGGAGTTACTTTCCATGATGATGACTTAATTCCATTTGGTAGCGATGAAGGTGCTCGCCGCACTCATATTGATCGTTTTAAGAAGGCATTAGCAGATACTGGAATGAAAGTTCCAATGGCCACGACAAACCTGTTCTCACACCCAGTCTTTAAAGATGGTGCCTTTACATCAAATGATAAAGACATCCGTCGTTATGCAATTGCCAAAGTAATGAAGAATATTGAACTTGCAGTTGAACTAGGTGCAAAGACTTATGTGTGCTGGGGTGGGCGTGAAGGCGCTGAATCTGATGGTGCTAAGGATGGCTATGTTGCACTCGATCGCTTCCGTGAAGCCTTCAATACTTTAGGTGAGTTCGTTACCGATAATGGTTATGACATTAAATTTGCTATTGAACCAAAACCAAATGAGCCACGAGGCGATATCTTCTTGCCAACAATTGGTCATGCTCTAGCTTTCATATACACCTTAGATCGCCCAGAGTTAGTTGGACTCAACCCAGAAGTTGGTCACGAACAAATGGCAGGACTTAACTTTGTTCACGGTATTGCCCAGGCACTATGGCAAAAGAAGCTCTATCACATCGATCTAAACGGCCAACATGGTCCAAAATATGATCAAGATTTAGTTTTTGGTCATGGAGATTTAAAGTCTGCTTTCTTCTTAGTTGATTTACTTGAGCGCTATAAGTACGAGGGACCAAAGCACTTTGATTACAAGCCAGCTCGCACCGAAGATGACAAAGGTGTGTGGGAGTCAGCATCTGCAAACATGCGCACTTACTTAGCTCTTAAAGAGCGCGCAGCAGCTTTCCGCGCTGATCCTCGAGTGATTGAAGCAATGAAAGCTTCACATATCCCAGGGTTAAGTGAATCAACTCTTGCCGCTGGCGAAACATGGAGAGATCTAGTTACAGATTCCTTCGATGTTGAAGCAGCCGGAGCGCGTGGATATGGCTATGAACGAGTTGATCAATTAGCACTTGAGCACTTGATGGGTGTTAAAGCTTAAAAAGGCTCTAACTCACCGATGCGCCGCGGCGAGAAATCGCATCAACGCCAGCAGAAATCAGCAAGACAAGTCCAGTAACAATGAACTTGATTCCAGCTGCATATCCCAAAAGACCCATGCCGTTATCGATAACTGCAACTACAAGGCCACCAAGGATTGCATCGCGCATCTTTCCCTTTCCACCAAAGAGTGAGGTTCCACCGATAACTGCCGCACCCACGGCATAGAGAAGTGTGGAGCTACCTCCTGTTGTTGGTGAGACGGAGTTTTGACGAGAAGCAAAGATCATTCCAGCGATAGCTGCAAGGCCAGAGCAGATCATGAATGCTGTGATGCGAACGCGCTTGACGTTAATACCAGCGCGACGGGCAGCTTCTGCATTGCCACCGACTGCATAGATGTGGCGTCCAAAAGCTGTGCGACCAAGAACGAAAGTTCCGATGACTAGAAGCAAAAGAATGACGGGTACGACGTAGGGAATTCCCTTAAGGCTTACAAGATCTGGATTATTGCTTCGCTCTAAGTTCAAAGCAAAAACAGCTGCGCCAGTTATGGCTAGAAGACCCGCAGTCTTTAATACCCACAATTTAATAAGCTCAGACTTTAATCCAGCTTTGCGGCGAGCATTAATGCTACTCAATCCCATTAAAACATAAAAGATTGATACAACAATAAAAAAGATCCAACTAAAAAGTGGAGAAAGATTTGAGTTTTCCACTGCCAAAATAGTCTTATCTTCAACTCGGATAGTTCCACCTTCGCCTGCAAGCAGGAGGAGGATTCCCTGGAATGCTAGAAAAGCAGCCAAAGTAACAACGAAAGAGGGGATTCCAAGGCGTGCGATCAATGTCCCAAGGCCAAAACCAAGGATTACACCAACGGTGATTGATGTAAGCAATGCTGCATACCAAGGCACTTCGTGATTGGTAATCAAGATAACGAGCACAGCGCCTGTTACACCTGCTGTGAATCCTGCAGAGAGATCGATTTCGCCAAGAAGTAGAACAAAAACGAGACCCATTGCAATAACAATTACGGCAGCTGCTTGGGTTAATAAGTTGGCAAAGTTGCCTGGAGTTAAGAAGACACTGGACATGGAACCAAAGACAATGCAGAGAACAACTAGGCCTAAAACCGCTGGAAGAGAACCGATGTCACCAGCCTTAACGCGTGCCCAGTAATCGGCAATAGCTCCTTTGATGGTGGCATCTTCATGCTCAATAACAACGCTCATTATTTTGCTCCCTTGTTTGCAACAGGTGCTTGGATGCCGGCAGATTTTCCTGTCGTGATTAACTCAATTACTTGACGCGGAATTACTTCATTCTTTTCTACCTGCGCCGCCATATTTCCTAAATAAAGAGCAGCGATATTATCGGCTACTTCAAATACATCGTTGAGGTTATGGCTAATCAAAACGACAGCCAGACCATTATCGGCAAGGCGACGAACCAAGTTAAGAACTTGTTCGGTCTGTGCAACACCAAGGGCTGCAGTGGGCTCATCCAGAATAACTACTTTGCTATTCCAAAGAACTGCGCGGGCAATTGCAACAGTTTGGCGCTGACCGCCTGAAAGTGAAGAAACAGTTTGGCGAATTGATTTAACAGTTCGCACGCTCAGGCCATCGAGCGTCTTGCGGGCGAGTGATTCCATGGACGTTTCATTTAATACAGGACCGCGCTTTTCTTCACGTCCTAAGAACATATTGTGGACAATATCTAAGTTATCGCACAGCGCTAGATCCTGATACACAATTTCAATTCCAAGGCCAGTTGCATCACGAGGACCGTGAATATCTACTTTGTTACCTTCAAAGAGAAAGTTGCCAGTCTCAGGTGTGTAGATACCGGCGATACATTTAATAAGAGTGCTCTTGCCTGCACCGTTATCTCCAACTAGGGCAGTTACTTTGCCTGCTGCGATGTCGAAGTTAACATCTTTTAGGACGTGTACCGGCCCAAAAGATTTATTAACCCCGCGTAATGAAAGTATCGGTGAGCTCATGTCTCTAACCACTTTTCTTTAGGTTCTGCTTACTTACGATGAAAATATCCTATAAAAGAAGTTGCGGCTCAGGGAATGAACCCCGAGCCGCAACCTACTTATCTTTGCCTAGCTAGTTCAGAGATTAGAGTCCGTTAGCTGTGCAGAGGTCTTCAATGCCCTTACAGACATCTTCCTTCTTCTGGAAGCCATCAGCAATAACGTCTTTGACGTTTGCCTTTGTGATTCCAACTGGTACCAATAGAACTGATGGGACATCAACTGTTCCGTTGTTTACAGAACCTGTTGCTGTTGTTGCATCTTCGCCCTTGAGCAATGCGATTGCTAGAGCAGCTGCACCTTCAGCTTCAGCCTTGATGGCCTTGTATACAGTGTTTGACATGTCTCCTGTGAGGATCGCACGCAATCCGTCAACAGTTGCATCTTGTCCAGATACGCAGACCTTGCCGTTTAGCTTGTTCTTCTTAAGAACAGCAATAGCTGCAAGTCCAAGACCTTCGTTAGCTGAAACAACTGCATCAAGCTTTCCGCCAGCCTTTGA
>JAGWYO010000006.1 GCA_018969355.1 Actinomycetales bacterium | reverse complement strand
TAATAGGTCTCATGGTTTCAGCCAGTTTTGCTGCCCTGATATTTGATAGCGGTTGGCGATTAATCATCTGGCTGCTTATTTCAAATATCGGACTCTCAGTCACTTTTCCTCTTTCTCTTTTACTCACTGTTACACGCAGTATTGATGCGGGGGAGACTCGATCTCTCTCAATCATGGCTCAATCCATTGGTTATCTCATGGCCGCCTTTGCTCCTGGAATCGTTGGAGCAATCTTTGATTCAACCTTGAGTTGGAACACGGCATTGCTTGTGCCTGTGGTTCTTGGACTATTTCTAGCTGGTGTTGGTTATTTTGCAGGTAAGCCTGAAAAAATCACTATTTAACCTCTTTTGAATTGCTCACGAGTTACCATTGGGCCTTAATAGCGAGATGAAAAGGTGTTTACAGTGTTTGAATCAATAGTTCTGGGGATCATTCAAGGTCTTACAGAGTTTCTACCTATTTCATCTAGTGCCCACCAGCGCATTGTTGGAGAGTTCTTTAGCAATGCTCAAGATCCAGGAGCCCGCTTCACGGCAATTACCCAAATTGGCACAGAGTTAGCCGTTCTTATCTTCTTTAGAAATGACATCAAAAACATTGTTCTAGCCTGGTTTAACCACGTTGTTTTGCGCAAAGAATTAACTGGAGATCAAAAATCGTTAGCTCGCATGGGCTGGCTCATTATTGTAGGTAGTCTTCCAATCGTTATCTTGGGATACCTCGGCAAAGACATCATTACTAATGATTTCCGCTCACTTTGGCTCATTGCTTCAACCTTGATTATCTTCGGTGTGCTTCTTGGTTTAGCCGATCACTATGGCAAGAAGGAAAAGAGCCTGAGTAATTTGAATTCAAAGCACGGCATCCTTTATGGACTGGCTCAATCACTTGCATTGATTCCAGGTGTCTCACGCTCTGGTGCAACGATTGCAATGGGTCGTTATCTCGGTTACACGCGCGAAGCTGCGCTGCGCTATTCCTTCCTCTTAGCTCTGCCAGCAGTCTTTGGAAGTGGGCTCTATGAACTCAAAGATGCTTTTACTTCAGATGCTTCTAATGTTTACACCTTGCCACAGACTTTTATTGCAACCGCTATTGCCTTTGTTGTTGGGTACGCAGTTATTGCCTGGCTACTCAAGTTCGTAACAACAAAGTCTTTTATGCCCTTCATTATCTACAGAATCGCACTTGGAACAACAGTGTTGGTCCTACTGAGCGCGGGCATTATCAATCCATGAGCAAGGCACAAGTCACTGCGCACCTAAAGAAATTTGATAAAGCTCAGCGCGACATTCTGAGCCAGCTTCGCAAAGAGATCCTAGAAGAGCTACCAACAGCCCAAGAGATCATTAAATACGGCATTCCCACCTTTGCTATAGAAGGTGTGCCCATTCTTGGCTTAGATGGATATAAGGCTCATAACTCACTTTTTCCTTATAGCGGCTCTACTAATAAGTATCTAGAGAAAGAGTTAGCGAGATTTGTTCAAACCAAAGGCTCAATTCATTTTGCGCTAGATAAGCCCTTTCCACGCGCACTACTGAAGAAGATTATTAAGGTGAGAATTGCTCAGATCAATGCTTCCTATCCCAAAAAAAGCGGTGAGTATTTAGAGTTTTATGGCAATGGTGTGCTCAAAGCTAAAGGGAAAATGAAACAGGGCACACTACATGGCTATTGGGAATGGTTTAGAAAAGATGGAACCAAGCTGCGCTCTGGAACATTTGCGGCAGGGAAGCAGTCAGGTTTGTGGATTACTTATGATCAAAGCGGTAAGGCGTATAAGAAAACTAATTTTCCTAGTTAACTTCCTGGGCTCACCGTTGACATATTGAAATCTTTAATCACTAGTGGTGGAACTGCCATATTAGAAATATCGCCAGCCCATTCACGTGGCTGAGTCCATTCAGATGCACCAGCATGTGTGATGCGAGAGAGGGCCGAAACCGGTGAATCATTCCAACGGAAGTTATTGGTTGCACCAACTACCTCGCCACCCTTAACGTGATAAACACCGTCACGGGTTAAGCCGGTTAGAAGAAGTGAGTTGGGATCAACCATGCGGATATACCAGAAGGTTGTAAGGAGAAGTCCGTTATCAACTTTCTTCACGAGATCTTCCAATGACCCAGTAGCTCCATCAACGCTCATGACTAGGTTTTCACCGATTGGTGTGAAATCAAGGTTAGTCAACTTTGCTGATGCTCGTGTTTGAACGAGAGATTGCAAGACGCCATCTTTGAGCCAATCAACGCGCTTGATGGGTTGACCATTATCAAAGACAGATGAAAATGGTGAGCTGACGGCAGTTGCTACAAAGTTAGAGGCAGGCAGTTGTTTGAAATCAGGATCGGTAAAGAACTGCAAGGAAACATTTGAAAGCTTCTCACCGATGCGAGTACCGCCCCCCTTTTTAGAAAAAACTGATTGGCCTTCATGGGCATCACGAGCAGTTGATACCCACATCATGTAGGTGAAGAGATCTGCAACAGAGCCTGAAGGCAAGATGGTGTCATAGCGACCAGCTGGAAGATCTGCTTTTGTGCCCTGCCAGGTTAAGCGCTGGCGAATCTGGGCATCGATATTTGCAACAGAGACATCTTTAAAGTCACGAGTTTCAACGCCAGCCCATGTGGAGCGAGAGCGATCATGAGATTTTCCAGTCATCTCTACGCGGCCAACGGGTGAATCTTTGCGCAAACGCAGCCCACCCTTTGAGCCAACCCAGGTTGTTTCATTGGTGTGTTCGGAATATCCGAATAATTCAATCTTGTCGGCAACTGAGCGAGAAAACATATCGCCAAGGGCTGGAGCAAAAGTTGAAAATACTTCAGGACCTGTTGGAACGTGAGCGCCTGACCAATCACCTATTGAAACTTTAGTCGCAAGTGGTGCGTAATCATCGGCTGGACCTGATGCTTTCGCTGCAGCGATTGCCTCGTCTAGCAGCTGTGGAACATCTGCAAGTGAGACATCTGTACGGGATACGCCACCAGATGCCATGCCGCCATCAACAGCAACGAATGCAATAACGGTAACGCTGCGCTCTTGAATCACACCATTAGTAGTTAATGTACTGCCAGCCCAACGTAAGTTGGCTTGAGTCTTATCCTTTACAACAACAATGCAATCATCACATGGTGCAGCCGATGTAATCTTTTCAATGAGATCTTGAGCAGCAATCATTTTCCAGCCTCCGCAACAGTATTGAGAATATTTACTTTGTCGAAGATCGCCGCTGGGCAACCATGACTTACCGCTGCAATCTGACCTGGCTGGGCTTTACCGCAGTTAAAGGCACCGCCTAGAACATAGGTTGAAGGACCACCCACCACCTTCATAGAGCCCCAGAAATCAGTTGTCGTTGCTTGATAAGCAACATCTTTGAGCTGACCAACTATTGCGCCGTTCTTAACACGGTGGAACTGTTGACCAGTAAATTGGAAGTTATAGCGCTGCATATCAATAGACCAAGACTTATCACCCTTAATAATGATTCCATCCTCCATGGAAGCGACCATCTCG
Source organism: Actinomycetales bacterium (assembly GCA_018969355.1). Taxonomy (GTDB): domain Bacteria; phylum Actinomycetota; class Actinomycetes; order Nanopelagicales; family Nanopelagicaceae; genus Planktophila. Next base: position 49,569 of record JAGWYO010000006.1, on the reverse strand, counting down.
TCATAGGTTGGACCTGTTGGGTTTGGTTGCAAAGAAACATTAGGCATGCGCTGAATGGGAACGTGTGCTGGTGAGTCTGCAAAGGCGCACCCATTACTGCGATCGCGATTAACACGGGCAGCAATGCGGCGATCTAATTGATAGCCAACAAGAACACCATCTTTGATGATGTCCCAGCGCTGGGCAGCAACACCTTCATCATCAAATCCCACTGTGCTCAGGCCGTGAGGTGTGGCGCGATCGCCAGTGACATTCATGAGCTTTGAGCCGTATTGGAGCGTATTTAACTTATCTGGTGTGGCAAAAGATGTTCCGGCATAGTTAGCTTCATAACCAATTGCTCTATCTAGTTCAGTTGCATGTCCGATTGACTCGTGAATTGTTAGCCAAAGATTCGATGGATGGACTAATACGTCATAGCGACCAGGTTCAACTGAAGGTGCTGCAACTTTCTCCGCCAAAAGGGAGGGAAGTTCTGCAATCTCATCATCCCATTTCCAGTGGGTGTTACCCATCCACTCCCAGCCAAAGCCTGCGGGTTGGGCCAATGTGCGCATGGATTCAAAGCCATGGTCACCAATTGATATTGCCTCAATCTGAGTTTGAATGCGAACTCGTTGCTGGGTGGTGTTGGTGCCATAGGAATCGGCATAATGCTTTTGTTCTTTAACAAACATAGTGTGAGCAGAGGTGTGGTTAACCTTTGCACTCTTAAGTAAGCGATTACTTAAATCTGCTAGACGTTCTTTCTTATCTGAGTCAGAGACTGAGAAAGGATCGATTTCATACTCAGATACCCAAGTCTGGTTTGCATACACAGGCTCTGTTACAAGTGAGACTTGCTCAGTTGAGAGTGGCTTTGAAGTCTTAGCCATAGCAACTGCAGTTAATGCCAATTTCTTAGCAACATCGACAGAGATCTCAGGAGATGAAGCAAAGCCCCACGCTCCATTAACGATAACGCGAACCCCTACACCGGCATTGGTCTCATCACTTTGTGTCTCAGGTCGAGCATCTCGCAACGACAACAAACCATTGCGCGTGCGCTCTATCCGCACATCAACATGGGATGCACCGGCATCTTGTGCGGTGCTTATTGCGGCATCACTAACGGCTGCTAGTGGAAGGGCTAAGAAATCTGCATCTACGTTTTTGTTCACGCGTGAACCTTATGTCAAATTCCTCGGAAGTGCTAGCACTCTTGGCTAAAGGTCACATTATTTATGTGACGGAGTGAATAAAGCTGGCAGTCAAAGTGACCTAGTAGATAGTTAGGCAAGAGGTACCCCTCAGGAAAAGGTTCAACAAAAAATATTGCGGTGGAACGATTCTCCTGTAAGCAAATAGAAATACTTCAGGGAGAGATGAGATAGAAATGAAATTAAGCACAAGACAATTCATTCAAATTCTAGGTGCACTTACAGCGATTTCACTTGTGGCAGGAAACATTTCAGCTGCAAATGCTGCCACCAAGACAATTACTTGCTATAAGGGAACTGTAGTTAAAAAGGTAACTGCAGCATCTCCCAAGTGTCCAGTTGGATACACAACGACTAAACCTGCGACTCAAACTGGTGCAACAACAGCAACTAAAGCTGGATCAGTAGCTTTCCAAGGAAGCTATAAGGGAAAGATTTCAATTCTTTTCGGTGACGGCAATCTCGTTCAAGTTACCAAAGTTGACGCAACCGGGACAGGTAATGTCAATGGATTAAGTGGTATGAGTGGAACAGCTTCGGCTGTGCCATCAAGTCTTTGTGACAACTTTGATGGCAAAGGTGTAATCAGTGGTGGGGGAAATTCTTTGAATTTAGCCTTTGATTCCTCATCTCAAGGATGTGCAGATTCTGATTCAGCACCAGCAACTATCACCATTAAAGGTAGTGCCAAGATCACAGGTGGAACCGGCAAGTATGCGGGTGCATCCGGAACTCTTACAGTAAAAGGAACCTTTGATATCAATAGCAAAGGAATCGTTAATACATCTGAATCAACAAGTTTCACACTCGAATTATCAGGAAACATTATTACAAAATAGTTTTACCTACGTACGACAAGGAGAAAAGTTATGAAAAAGGTAATCGCAGGAATTGTAATTGGAGCAATAACATTATTTGGTGGAGCTCCATCAGCAATAGCAGCGCCAGCGCCATCAACGCTCGTGCTTTCAGGTGGAAGTGGTGTTTATCAACTTGATCCCATCGTTATTAATGCAACGGCAAGTGCTGCTGGAACAGTGGCATTTAAGGCAGGCGGAAAAGCAATTGTTGGATGTGAAGCGGTAGCAACCACAACAGTTGCTCCATTTATTGCTAAATGCTCATGGGTGCCAGCAGCTTCTGGACCCACAGCCCTATCTGGTTCACTGACTCCAACTGATTCAACCAATTTTGCTCCTGTTGATTCACCTATTTTGAATGTAAAAGTTGGTGTGCCTGGACAGGGCGTTGTTTCACCTATCCATATCTATGTTGACACAGTTTTAGCTAGCGGTACCTCTGGAGCACTAGGTCCACGTTTTGGTGTGAGCTGTGCAATCACTAACGAATACATTGTCGGCCAAGGCATTGTCTTTCGCGTCTATGCCAATAACTCTGATCAGGGTGGCGCAGTGATGGATTCCAAGAACACAGCAAAGGCTTATATTGAAATTGCTGGCGTGAAAGATCCACTGCCGCTTTCTTATGGAAATCACAGTGGCATCGCATTTTGGACTGCAGTTCTAAAAACAGGTGCTGCACCTTTGTATAACACTTTAGGTGTTATCAATTACAAGGTAACAATGATTGCTAAAGATTCAACAACTATGAAAGTACTTTCTACAAAATTAGTTCCACAAATTGTAGATGGAAAGCGCGTTTTAGGAATAGATGGACGTCCAGTTTATGATCGTGTGAGTTACTACCGCACAGTTCAGGTAAATCCTGCACTTAAAGGCGCAACTGGAACTTTCACACCTAATTGGACAGTGGCATCCATGCTTACCCTCTTTGCACTTCCAAAGGCGTAAAGATTATTAAGAAATACCAACTCACTCATCGTTTAATTGGAGAGAATATGAAAACGAGATCGAAAGTTTCAAAGGCTACATTCACGATTTTACTAACGTTAGCAGTTATCTCACCAGCGCAAGCTGCCGATACACCATCGACGTTGATTACATTGACGCCTCCAGCAGATCTTGCTGGAGTGCCATCGTTGCCATTTACCGGTGTGACAGCAGCTCCATTTACTTTACCTGAGCCGAGTGCAAATCTTGCCGTAACTCCACAACAGGGTTTCATCGGAGATTCTTTTGAAGTCAGCGGCAAAGGATTGGCTGCGAGCACGGAGTTAACCTTGGTATGGGGAACAGGTAATGCAACATGGGTTGCAGATGTTCTACCTAACTCCGTTAACTACATGGGTGTAAAATTTACGAAAGTAAACATAGTGATGACAAAAGTGACTACTGATGCCAGTGGAGCTTTCACCTATAAGACAAAAGTTCCAATAGATTTTGGCGGTATTCATGATATTTATGCAGTAGCAAATGGAGTTTCTCTTGCTCATGGTGGTTACCAAGTAAGTCCCAAAGTTTCAGTTTCACCTACTAGTGGACCAATCGGTACACCAATTACGGTTACCTATACAGGTTTAGGTGCAAACCTTTACACTGCTGGTGGATCAGTTCTGTGGGATAACCATTATGCAGGTGAAATGCAGGGACTATGGACACGAGGAACTGCTAATGCTGTCATTCGTGCCGCTGGTGCAATTGGAAACCATGTCCTTCAAGCTCAAACTGGCATCGGTATTACATACCTCAACATCATTCAATCACCGGTTCCATACTCAAAAGGTGGATCGGCTATTTTCAGAATCACTAAAGATGCAGGAGCTCCAGCTGCATATATTAAATATCCAAAAAAGGTTACTCCCACAGTTTCACTGAGAACAACTTTGACTGATTTAGGCCTAGATCCTGCCTCCAAGGCAGTAGCTACGCTCTCTAAGAATGAGGGCATAGTGGGCTCAAAGACCACAATTAATGTCAAGGGAATGGTTTCTACGGGAGTCCACACACTTAGTTGGTCAACCGTTGTTGGAAGCCGTGTTAACTGCCCAACTAGCACATGCTGGATTTACAACGGCATTCCTCTTGGAACTGTTGATGTGACTTCTGCAGATTTTTCAAAGGAAGTTGAAATCCCTGACAATCTTGGCGGATGGCATGTAATCCAGGTCAAAAAGGGTGATGTTGTAGAAGCTCAAGTACCCTTCTATGTACAAGCGAGCATTTTCAACTACACAGATAAAGATGGCAGAATTCTAAGTGCTGGTATTGCCAAGGCTGATCCAAATCCAATTCCTGAAGCACGTAATGGCTCTGGTATTCCAACAAATAAGTTCAAAGTTGGAGAAGAGTTCACCATTGCCATGAAGGGTGTTGGCTGGACACAACTAGATAACACAATGGCTGTAACTTATGACAATAGCTACATTGGTTATGGATGCGGATTTAACTCTAATGGTTATATGGTGATTCACTTGAAGGCAACAGGTGCCCCAGGTACTCACATCATTGATTTACATCCACTGATGTATACAAACCAGCCTTCATTTCCCGGTACTCCTTATGGAATGTTGCCTATTTTGACTGCAGATCGTGATTTTCCAGGTCTTGCACTTGGATACCAACTTCCATCAGTTCACTTCGCAATAACTGTTACAAAGTAACTCGAGGGTAGGTTAAAGCCTCGCTTCTGGTTTCCCCAGGGGCGAGGCTTTTACCTTGAGCAAACCGGCTAGGCCTTGAGGTAACCACCAATTCCAGCGACCTAGCAAGACCATAGAGCTAGGAAGAAGAAGCCCACGAATGATTGTGGCATCAATAATGATTCCAACAGCTAGACCTATTCCTAATTCTTGCAGACCTGCAAAGTGACCAAAGACAAAACCACTTAACGCTGCAACTAGAATGATTGCAGCACCAGTGATAACACCACTGGTGTGAGCAATACCATGAGTGATTGCATCGTTAGTGGAAGCACCTGCATCTTTTGCCTCTCGCATCCTTGAGACTAAGAAAATCTCATAATCCATGGATAAGCCAAAGAGAACTGCAAACATGAATATCAATACCCACGCTTCAATTTGATCTAATTGGTAGGTGCCAAGCAAAGTGGAACCAAATCCGTATTTAAAGACGGCGACAAGTGCTGCAAAGGAAATAGAAATAGAAACTAGATCCATGAGAATTGCTTTTATGGGCAGAATCAGTGATCTGAAAGCACGAGCTAAGAGCAAGAATGCAACCAAAAGAAGTAGAGCGATAATCCCTGGCAAACTACCAAGAATTGCATCTATAAGATCAACACCTTGGGCAGGGGAGCCACCGAGATAAATCTGTGTTCCAGAAGGGAATCCGCTAACAGAAGTGATGTGTAATCGAATTTTCTCAACTAATTCCCGAGTCTTCTTATCTCCAATTGCATTGCTACCAATGACATACATGCGAATGAATTGACCGGTGGAGTCCACATACTGCGACTTCTTGCCAGATGCCACCATGAAAACCTCTGGCATTGTCGAAATAGAAGTTGCCAGAGCCATCCTTGCTGCTTCCACCTGTTCAGATGCAGCCCTCTTTGGTATTCCCAAATCGATGACAATCTCATGAGGCGTGATAACTCCAGGGCCAATCTTTTTAGTGATGTCAATGAGCACCGCGCCTGATTCAAGATTTGCTGGAATAGCAGTGAGCGAACTGGGAGTGATTTCTAATTTAAATACCAATGAGGTTGCTATAAGGAGTGCAATGAGAGTGAGTGCAAAAACTGATTTAGCCCGTGCGATTACCCAACGGGCTAGATGTGCCCAGGCACCTGCAAGTGGGTCTTTCCTGCCCATAATCCCTTGATAACCATCGCTAAAAACACGATTGCCCAAGAACGAGAGGAGTACTGGTTGCAAGGTTAATGCAGCGATCACGCTAACAAGAGGTACCAACATCCCGGCGATACCCAGAGATCGCACGAAGGGAACTGGAACAAGAAGCAGCGTTGAGAGGGCAAGAGAGACGGTTATGCCAGATAAAACTACAGTGCGACCTGCAGTTTGCATGGTGCGTATGAGTGCATCTTCTTGATTTGAGTTGTTAAGTAGTTCTCTTCTATACCTATGCACCATGAGCAGTGAGTAATCAATAGCAAGGCCAAGGCCAATGAGTTCGACGATATTTGGGAGGTAGAGAACCATCAAGAGTTTATGAGCTATGAGATAGATGATTCCAAGAGCTAATGAAACCGAAGTTATTGCAAAGATCAAAGGAATGAAAATCGCCCAGGTTGAGCCGAGCAAAAGAAGCAAAAGCAGAAGAGCAATAACGACTGCAACCAATTGCCCACGTTGGAGATCACGGGCCAATACGGGAGTGACATCATCTTCAATCGCTGGTGGTCCAGTGACATAAGCACCGGTTAATCCCTGTTGGATCAGTGCCTGCCGAAGTGGGGTTGTGTATGCAGCGGCTTCAACTAAAGAAAGTGGAGTAGTGACGTTGGTACAGAGGGTTCCCACAAGTGATTTTTGTGCACCAATCTGTGATCCTGGAATCACGGCACTTGCCTTTTCAACTGCTTGTTCAATACTTGCTAGTTGTTCTTTGGTTGCATTGGTGTACTTGTAAACAACGGTAAATGTGCCTTCAGTATTTTCGCCGAAATTTGTATTTAGAATCTGATTAGCTTTTTCAGATTCACTTCCAGGTACGTTTAGCGATGTAGTGAGGTACTGATTCAGGTGTGCTGCTGCGATTAAACCCAGTGCAGTAATGAGAAGCCAGGCTGCACTTGTTGGAACCCTGTTGCGCAGGAGACGATGAACCCAACTTTCTAACACACAAGTAGTGTATTGATTTGCAGTTCAAGTCCTTAAGCCTTACGATTGAAGCGTTTAAGGGGAGTACCTCACTACAGCTACCTCGTCAGTACGGTGTAAAAACCCGGGGCGCTGGCCGTTCATTCGGTTAGGGAGACCTTGACCATGTTCTATTCATGGCTATCAAGGGAGAAATTCATGCAGGTTTCAACACTCATCTGGACAATCACCATTGGACTCATTCTGGCTCTTATTGTGGTGGATCTACTTACGGCATCTAGAAAAGCTCATGATGTTAAATTCAAAGAGGCCGTTGCGACAACATTGTTCTATGTCAGCATCTCAGTTGGTTTTGGTATGTGGGTGTGGTCCTACTTTGGGTCGACATATGGCACAGAGTTCTTCGCCGCCTATTTAGTTGAGTACTCACTGTCAATCGATAACCTGTTTATCTTCGTCATAATTTTGGCCCAGTTTGCAGTTCCAAGCATTCATCATCAGAGAGTTCTTCTCATTGGTGTGTTGCTTGCCTTGGTCTTTAGAGCCATCTTTATTTCAATCGGCGCAGTTGCAATCTCTGCATTCTCATTTACTTTTGCAATATTTGGAGCCATCTTAATTTGGACTGGCATTAGTCTTTTCAAGCACTGGGATGAAGATCCAGAACCAAATGATAACTTCATGGTGCGCACACTCAGAAAGCGCATTGCTATGGTTGATCAGTTCCATGGATCAAAACTCTTTATAAAGGTGAGTGGTAAGCGATTTGCCACCCCAATGTTCTTGGTTATTGTTGCAATAGCATCCACAGATTTGCTTTTTGCTCTGGATTCAATTCCAGCAACTTTTGGCGTCACCTCACAAACTTTCTTAGTCTTCACAGCTAACGCCTTTGCTCTATTGGGATTGCGCGCCTTGTATTTCCTACTTAAGGGTCTGCTCGATAAGTTGATCTACCTCTCGCTTGGTCTCTCATTTATCTTGATGTTTATTGGCGTCAAGTTGATGCTTACATATGCCCATGAAATCTTTGAAAATGTTCCCAAGATTCCAACCCCAATTAGCCTTGCGGTGATTGCCACAATTTTGTTGATCTCAACTATTGCCAGCTTGATTAAGAGCAAGCAGAATCCAGAAATGAAGGCCCATCCTGGCCGCCTTACCGAGCACAAAGATGAGGATAAGTAAGTGAAGAAAAATTGGTTACTCTTACCCAAGAAATTAAGGCAAGTAATTGCCTTTTCTGTTGGTTCCTTCTTAGTCATTCTCGGGTTGGCTTTAGTTGTGCTTCCAGGTCCATTCACAATGCCTTTGGTAATTGCTGGATTAGTTGTGTTGGCACTTGAGTTTGCTTGGGCTGAGAGACTGCTAATAAAAGCCAAGCACCATGCAAACAAGATTGTGCCTAAGAAATATAAGAAGTAAGTAGGGCATAATTGCCAAATGCCTCAGACCATCACATGCGTTGAATTGCGTAGTGATGAGTGGGAACGACTGCGCGATATTCGTCTAAGAGCCCTAGTAGATAGCCCTCATGCATTTGGTGGAAATTATGAGATTGAGTGTGGCTTTGATGAAGCACGATGGCTGCTTGAGTTTGCTAAACAAGCCTTTTTAGTTGCATCCGTGGATGGTATGGATGCAGCAATGATGTATGTGGAAAACCTAGAAGGGGATTTTGGTGCAACGTGCTGGATCGGCGGATGCTGGAGTGATGCAAATTTTCGTGGAGTGGGTTTAATGAGATCTATGTTCGCATATGTAGACAAGCACGCAATAGAACGAGGCTGGTCAGTCCAAGGCCTTGGTGTGTGGACAGATAATGAATCAGCGATAGCTGCTTATGAAAAACTAGGTTTTGTTGAAATGGGTGGGCCACAACCGAGCACGCGTCAGCCCGGAAAGTTTTATCAGCGAATGATTAGAAAAACGATTAATAATTAAACCTCTGAAAGTTGGTATTTAGCTTTATCTAACCATGCTGGATTGATCTCAACTCCCCAGCCTGGAGCCTGAGGAATCTGTACTTTTCCACCTTCAATTGCAAAAGGATTTCCTAGGAAAAGATCTTTTTGCCATGGGTAATAGTCAAAGCCCTCAATTGAGAACTCAAGATATTTACCAGCGTTCGGGATTGCTCCAAGAAGGTGCATGGTGCAGATAGTTACGAGGGAAAGATTGGCGCTGTGGGGAGTAATTGGCATTCCAGCGTTTTTAGCCATCTCTACAACCTTTAACGTTCTCCAGATTCCTCCCATATACATAATGTCTGGCTGTAATACATCCACAGCTCGCATATCAATCATTCTCTTCCAGGTGGTTAGATCCCAATCTTGCTCACCACCGGTTACATCAATGTTTAATGCATCGGTAACTTGCTTAGTTTCCTCAAGCTCCCAGTATTTGCAAGGCTCTTCAAAGTGGGTAATGCCCTCAAACTCTAAAAGTGCTCCAACTTCAATTGCGCGATTAGGAGAAAAACCGCTGTTGCCATCTACTAATTTTGATATTCCATCGCCAAGTGCACGTGAGACTACTGGCACAACTTCTTCTGTGCGCCCAGGCCATTCATCAACATCATTTCCACACTCAGCGCCAACGCGCCATTTGAATGCATCAAAACCAAACTCATCACGAAGTTTTACTAACCGCTTGGCTTCCTCTTGTGCAGTGATGTCACGGCGCATGGATGATGCGTAAGTACGAAGTTTCTTAGCCGTTCCACCCAAGAGTTCTACGACTGCTTTACCCTCAACCTTGCCACGCAAATCCCACAGCGCAGTGTCTAAGCCTGCATTGGCGCGAGCACGATAACTTCCTGGAAATTTATGTTCACGGGCTTCAACTAAGGTAACAAGTGCTCCAATATCTGAAGCATCTTTGCCTAATACCCATGGAGCCACCTGGCGATGAAAAATCTGCGCAGTGATATCTGAGTGATAGTTAGAGGTTTGCCCCCAACCGATGTGACCATCAGATGTTGTTACCTTTACAAAGCAAACGAATTCATCAGTGAAAGTTTCTAACTTTGTAATTGAGCCAAAGATCATCCCGCAGCCTTCACGAATACCGGCATGTCTAGAAGAGATACGGAGACTGTTGCACCTGCACCAATGCCTGCAGCATCAGAGCTTGGAAGCTGGGCTGTAACTTTTGCGCCATCATTCATCGTGATGTTTAAGCGGCAAGAAGCACCTAGGAAGCTTGCTGCTGCAACTTTTGCGTTGCCTGACTTGCTGGCAACAACGTCAATGCTCTCTGGTCGCACGAGTGCGATACCAGTTCCTGATGTCACTGAGCCTGGAAGAGTTTTAACCACGCTTCCTAGAATCTCAATTGAGCCACCTGATACTTTGCCTGAGATTGGGTTAGTTAATCCAACGAACTCAGCCACAAATGATGTTTTGGGGCGGTCATAGAGCTCAGATGGGGCAGCAATTTGTTCTAGCTGGCCATTGCGCATCACTCCCACGCGATCAGCAATGCTGAGCGCTTCTTCTTGATCGTGGGTAACAAAGAGAGTGGTAGTTCCCAGTTCCATTTGAATCCGTCGGATTTCCTCACGCAACTGCGTGCGCACCTTGGCATCGAGGGCTGAGAGTGGCTCATCGAGGAGCAAAACCTTAGGGGAAATCGCAAGGGCGCGGGCTAAAGCAATGCGCTGTTGCTGTCCACCTGAGAGTTGATGCGGATAGTGATTTGCATGAGTTGAAAGACCTACAAGTTCTAATAGTTCAGCTGAGCGAGCTTTGCGCTTATCGCCAGCAGTTTTATGCGTCTTTAGCTTTAAACCATACTCAACATTTTCGCGCGCAGTCATGTGTGGAAAGAGTGAATAAGCCTGAAAAACCATTCCCATTCCACGTTTGCTTGCACTCTGGAAAGTTACATCTTTGCCATCAACAATGAGTTGGCCGCGATCTAACTCTTGCAAGCCAGCAAGGGCGCGAAGTGCAGTTGTCTTGCCACACCCTGATGGACCCAGCAGTGCGACGAGTTCGCCTTGTGCGATATCAAGGCTTAAGCCATCTAGTGCTCTGACCTTTCCAAAATGCTTGGCGAGATCAACTAGTTGTACATATGTCGAGGAGCTCAACTTACGGTCCTTTCGTTTCAGACGAGGTCAACGTCGAGAACTGCGCTGCGACGTTTCTTAGTAGGGATGGCTAGGAGTATCACAAGTACAAAGAGAATTGAAGCCAGAGAAACTGCAACTGCAACGTTTCCATTAGTGCGACCGATTTGGGCGATAACCACCTGGAAAGTCTTGTAATTGAGGATATTTGAAATCGTAAATTCACCCATAACTAAGGCGATAGCGATGAAAGAACCATTGACTATACCTGTCTTAATGGTTGGCATGATAATTCCAAAGATTACGCGTGATGTATTTGCGCCCAAAGTGCGGGCTGCCTCTGCCAATGTATGGATATCTACTGCATCAAGGGCTGCTGAAAGGGAGCGGTATGTGTAGGGCAAAATGAGCATCGAATACACACCAGATAAGGTGATAGGTGATTCAGTTAAGTGAATCGAGATCCAACGATAAAGTGGTGCAATACCAACCACGATAACGATTGCTGGGATTGCAAGTGGGAGTAAGCACAAAAGTTCAAATGGACGGCGCAATAAAGGCAATTTCAAGTGAACCCAAATGGCAGTTGGAACGATGAGGAACAAGATTAGAGACATGACTATGCCGGCGGTGATGAGAGATCTTGCAATAGAGATCATCAAATCTTGTTGGGATGGAATGATTTGCCAGGCTCGCAATGTTCGACCCTTATCTTGGAAACCAAATGGTTTTGTCGAGAAATCAAACATGGCATACAAAGGCACGATCAAGTAAGCACCAACTACAGTGATGATTGACCAGCGCCAAATGCGAACACCCCATCTCTTTTTCATCGGCGCTGCTCCCATCTACTCACGCGACGGCGAAGGAGTGCGTAGATAGTCATTGCAATAATCACAACGATTACCATGAATAAGGAGAGAGCTTTAGCTTCAGCTGGATTAGACCCACCAGTTTCACTAGTAAGGGCCGTTGCGATTTCAAGAGGAGTCAGGAAATCCGAAAGATTGATCAGTGTTTGGGCTGTTGCATAGGCAGAAAATGAATTAACAAAAAGAAGTAGTGCAGCTCCAGCAAATGAAGGCGTGAGAATAGGAATTCCAATGCGAAGCCAGTATTCCCAAGCTTTACCACCAAGTGCATCAGATGCTTCACGCCATTGGGGCTTGAGATTTTCAAGTGTTGGTAGAAAGACAAGCACCATGAGTGGGATCTGAAAAAAAGTATAAAGAACGCTCAAACCCAGCATGCCATAGAGCCATGAGGATTCTGCAAGGAAAGAATTAGGGGCAACTTTTATCGCTAGATTTGCAACGAGCCCATTAAAACCAAAAGTTGCTAAGAATGCAAAGGTCAACATAACGCCACCGAACTGGGCGAGCACAGAGCTCAAAGCCACTGAGAAACGGTAGAAATACCCATCGCGTTTGCCGTTAACTATCGCCCATGCAAAGAGGCCACCCATAATTGCTCCAGCAATTGCAGTTTTAATGGAGATTTCAAGTGAGTTAGCAAAAGCGTGACGGGCAACGGGAGAGTTAAAGACCCCCTTTAAAACAGAAGTACTCGATTTTCCGTAGTTGTCTTGAAAAGCACCTGATGCCACATTCCATGTTGGATAGAGAAGAAATAATCCGCTCACCATGAGAAATGGGATCACACCTAGGTATGCCCTTTTACTGCGCCAATACCGAGAACCGGTCCTGCCAGTGGCAGAACCGGTTCCCTTGTATTGAAGTTGAGTCAAGTGAATTGACTTCTTAGTTTGTTCCCACAGCTGCAGGCCATGCAGTCTTTAGGTAGAGGCGGGCCTTGGCGGTCTGATCAGCAGTTGCCTTTTCAGCAACAACCTTGCTCACACCAATAGCTGCTTTACCTTCTGCAGATGCACGCCCAGTCTTAAGTAGCCATACCCATAGAGTTGGAGTTGCTCCACCCTTAGCCCAGACAGTTGCGCCTGTTTCACCAAGTGTGTATTCCATCCATAGGCGAGCACATGCTGGGTGTGGTGCCCATGCAGATACTGCGCTGTTGTAGGTAGAACCAACAGCTGCAGGTGTGTACATCTTCCATACCTTGCCAGCAGCAGCCATTGTCTTAATAACGCCAGCTTGAATATAACCGTTATCGATGACAACTGGAGTCTGTCCTGAAGCAATTGTTGCCTCTGTTGGATTAACGTTGATGAAGTTTCCTGCATCCTTTAACTTCTTAAAGAATGCGACACCCTTTGTGACATCATCAAAAGTTCCACCCAATGCCTTGTTAATCATGAAGATACCATTCATAGCCGCTGATGAACCTTGTGGATCTCCGTTAAGAGCAATCTTGCCCTTGAACTTTGGATCTAGTAGATCATCGAGCTTGGTGATAGTTCCAAGAGTTCCGCTGTAACCAATTGTCATAGTTCCTGTGTAGTTAGGTGATACCTGTGCACTTGGGTCAATTGTCTGAGCGAACTGCAAGTACTGCCAAGTCTTGGCCTTGTATGGTGCGAAAGTACCTGTGTTGAGATACTTCACTGCTACTGCAAGACCGATATCGAACACGTCAGGTGAACGGTTAGTTCCCTTATTTGTGACCGCAGCATCAATTTCTTCCTGTGAAGAACCTTCTGGGTTAGCTTCATCAATCTTGACGCCGTATGTCTTCTTAAATCCTTCAATCATCTCGCCGTAGTTTGCCCAATAAAGAGGCAAAGCGATTACGTTGAGCTGACCTTCTTTCTTACATGCAGCTGCTAGACCGGCCATACCGCCACCTTGTGAGGCGTTGGTGATTTTTGAGTAGTCTGTAGCAGCTGATGCAGAAGAAGTACTGAGTGCTGGAATTGCAAGTGCAACAACAAGTGCTGCAGCTACAGATCCGCTAGTTAGTTTTGATAACTTCACTGCGTTCCTCCTAGTTGTAAGTGGTATGTGTTTTGTCATACATCCTTACCTCTTGCACTACACGTGTTGAGCGCAAGCGGTCTGGAATTTTGTACTTACGTAAAACGAATTAGTCGAAGACTAAGACGTTTCGCGCCCCCTCCCCGGCCCTTAAACGATCAAAGGCCGAATTAAGGCCTTCTAAACTTATCCGCTCAGATATGAGTTCGTCTAGGAATAGGTCGCCATTTAGATAACTTTTTACTAACGCTGGTACGTCTTTTCTCAGGTTGGCTGAGCCAAAGTAGCAACCCTTAATGGACTGTTCGTTGACAAAAGGGCCGGCATCAAGGGTGATCGTGGCTCCGTTTTTCATCAGGCCCACCAAAATCAGCGTTCCATCCACACCTACCGTGCCCCAAGCCTGCTGGATGGTGCTCTCACGACCGAGGGCTTCAAAGGCATAGTCGACGCCGCCACAGATTTGCTTAACCTGTGCAACCGGATCACTAGTTGCTCCATTGATGACATGAGTAGCGCCCACCTTTTTAGCTAAATCAAGTTTTTCCTGCGTTACATCCACTGCAATGATTGTCGTTGCACCTGCCATACGAGCACCCTGCACAATATTTAATCCCACTCCGCCGCAACCAAAGACTGCCACAGTTGAACCAGGTTTGACTTTGGCGGTGTTCATGACTGCGCCATAGCCAGTCAACACTGCGCAACTAATAAGGGCTGCACGATCTAAGGGCATCTCTTTAGGAATCACAACTGCGCCAGATGCCGGAACGACTACATATTCAGCAAAGGAGGCAACTGTTAAAAAATGATTGAGTTTTTCACCATTGTGGCTCAGGCGTGAAGTGCCATCAAATAAACCACCCACTGACATTGCATTACCTGCAGTTGCGCAATAGTTTGGCCGACCACTTGCACAGTATTCACAAGTTCCACAGCTAGGAACGATAGACATAATGACGTGATCTCCAACAGCAACACCTGTTACATCAGGACCAACCTCGACAACAACACCAGCGGCTTCATGGCCAATAACTGCAGGAAATGGAACTAGCTTGCGCTTTCCATCGACAGCGTTTAAATCACTTGCACACAATCCACTTGCTGCAACCTTTACAAGGAGTTCCCCAGATTTTGGTTTATCTAGTTCAACTTCACGGACTTCAAACTTTGAACCGATGCCATCTAGAACTGCTGCCTTCATTTTCACGCTCAAACCCCTTAGAAATATCGCATATGGCTGATGGGCCAAAGACTAGTCCCCGCATATATGCCAACGCCACAGATTGCGCTAACCTAAATCTCATAGTTCACGAAAATGTAAGGAGCGGTTCACATGGTGCAACGGATTCAATCTGTTGAGCGTGCGCTGGCCATGCTTGATCTTTTGGCTCAATCTCCTCAGCCACAAACAATTCCAGAGCTGGCAAAAACTATGGACATCAATCGCGCAACTGCGTGGCGCTTGATAAATACTTTGCTTGAATTTGAATTAGTTGAAAAAGATGATGAATCCGGTCGATTCACAGTTGGAAGCGGTGCATTTAAGTTAGCTGCTTCAACGCAAACAAATCTGATGAGCCGAAAAGCACGGCCAGTACTAGAGCGGATTTCAGCTCTATTTGGGGCAAGTGCATTTCTTGAAATTGCTGCTCGTGGTGAACTAATAGTTCTTGATCAAATACGAATGGATCTGCCAGAAGAAGTTGATTTAGCTGGAATGCATGTTCCACTTAATTGCGGATCTGTGGGCAAACTGTATTTGGCATCTCTTCCAGATGCACATTTAGAGAATTACTTGGCCACACCATTAGCAGCACTTACTGATTTCACAATCACAGATCCCGAAGAACTTCGTACTGAAGTTTTGCAAGCACGTATTTCTGGAGTTGCATATAACTATAAAGAGCACACTGAGCAATGGTGTGGGATCTCTGCATCTATTCGCGCACGTGATGGAAGATTTATTGCTTATCTCAACATCACTTTGCCAACACAAACAACTACGCGAGAGCAATTGATTTCGCTGACTCCTGAGTTAATTGCAGCAGCTCAAGAAATCACTGCGCTTATTGCCTAAGTTAGGCCATCGCCTCATATGCAGGCAGAGTCAGAAACTCTAAGTAATCATCATTAACTGAAGTCTCGATAAACATCTTTTGAGCTTGTGTGTAGTCAGTTGAGTGGGGCAGTTTTGCAACCTCTTCATCGGCCAACTGCTTAACATAGCTAGCGCTGACTAGCTCACCGCTCTCAAGCCTGACTTCGTTATGAATCCATTGCCAGATCTGTGAGCGTGAAATCTCAGCTGTAGCTGCATCTTCCATCAAGTTAAAGATTGCCACTGCGCCAGAACCAGCCAACCAACGCTCAAGATATTGGATTGCAACACTGATGTTATTGCGAAGTCCTGCCTCAGTTACGGTGCCAGGTGTGGCTTTGATATCAAGTAATTGAGCTGCCGAGACTGAAACTTCTGACTTTGTCTTTTCCTTTTGATGAGGACGATCACCTAAAACCTTGGTGAACTGCTCTCTACACAGTTCTACCATTCCTGGATGGGCAACCCATGAGCCATCAAAGCCCTCATTTGCCTCGCGCGTTTTATCTGCGGCCACCTTCTCAAATGCAGTTGCGTTAACTGCTGGGTCAGAACTTGGGATGAATGCTGCCATTCCGCCAATTGCATGTGCGCCTCTGGTGTGGCAGGTTTTCACAAGTAGTTCGGTATATGCACGCATAAAGGGCGCAGTCATTGCAACGCTATTTCTATCTGGCAAGACAAAATCAGCACCGCGCAAGCGATAGTTTTTAATGACACTAAAGAGATAGTCCCAGCGTCCAGCATTAAGTCCAGCCGCATGATCTTTGAGTTCAAAGAGAATTTCTTCCATTTCAAAAGCTGCAGGCAAAGTTTCAATAAGTGCTGTTGCTCTTATGGTGCCGCGCGCAATGTTTAAGAAATCCTGGGCAAGATTGAAAGCTTCATTCCACATACGAGCTTCAAGGTGGGACTCCATCTTGGCAAGATAGAAGTAAGGGCCATGCCCACGAGCAATCTGTAATTTGGCACAAGTGATCATGTATAAAGCAAAATCAACAAATGAACCTGAAGTTATCTGGCCATCAACAAGGATGTGTTTTTCCGGCAAGTGAAAGCCTCGAGGACGAACAACAATAGTTGCCAATTCACTATCTGGGCGTAGTTCATATCTTTTGCCAACTTCATTTGTGAAATCAATTGTTCGAGTAATTGCATCCAACAAATTGAGTTGACCATTAATAACATTTTCCCACAGTGGGGTATTGGAATCCTCTAAATCTGCTAACCAGACCTTTGCCCCAGAGTTCAGGGCGTTAATCGTCATTTTTCGCTCAGTGGGACCAGTGATCTCTACGCGCCGATCATTTAAACCCGGCGCAGCCGGTGCAACATTCCAGCTTTTATCATCACGAATCGCTTTAGTTTGTGGCAGGAAATCAAAGTCTTTGCCATCTGCAATGTGCTGCATGCGCACTTTGCGTGCAGCTAAGAGTTCTAAGCGACGCGGATTGAGTGTGCGGTGCAGCAGTGCAATGAGGTCGAGTGCCTGCTGCGTCAGAATCTCTTCTGAGCGTGGAACTACATTGCCAGTTATTTCAACGCCAGGCATTTAATTCAGATCAACCCACGTTGTTTTCAATGCGCTGTATGCATCTAAGGCATGCAATGACTTGTCTCTTCCATTACCTGAAGCACCAAAGCCTCCGAATGGAGTAATCACATCGAGCATGTCGAATGTGTTAACCCAAACAGTTCCAGCACGAAGTTTGCGGGCAAACTTATGTGCGCGGGCAACATTATTAGTCCATACCGATGCTGCAAGTCCGTATTCAGTTCCGTTTGCTAACTGCAAAGCTTCAGCTTCATCTTTTGCATCAATAGCAACTAAGACTGGTCCAAAGATCTCCTCTTGGGCAAGACGTGAGCCAGGCTTGACGTTATCAATTAATGTTGGCTTGATAAGCAGATCTTTTCCGGAGGTCTTTTGACCACCAAAGATTAGCTTTTCACCATCTTGGCCAATGAGATCAAGGTAGGCGTTAACGCGGTCGCGTTGTAGTTCAGAGACAAGTCCAGCCATCTGCGTTGCTGGATCAAATTGATTTCCAACGACAAAGCTTTCTAAGAATGTATGAAGGTGTGCAAAGAGCTCTTCTTTCACGCCTTTCTCAACGATGATTCGAGATCCAGCATTACAAGTCTGACCTGCGTTGTAGTAGATGGCCCAAGCAATAGTTGATGCAGCAGCTTCTAAGTCGGTGCAGTCATTGAGGACAACTTGTGGGCTCTTTCCACCAAGTTCAAGTGAAACCTGTTTCATATTTGACTCAGCGGCATATTGCATCATCTTTCGACCAGTAGGTCCGCTACCTGTAAATGCAATCTTTGCAACATCCATGTGACGGGCAAGTGCTTGTCCTGCCTCTGAGCCAAGACCTGGCACCACATTAAAGACACCTGCAGGCAATCCTGCAGCAATGGCTAGTTCAGCCATCTTGAGCGCACTCAGTGATGAGTTTTCTGCAGGTTTAACAACAATGCTGTTTCCCATAGCCAATGCCGGACCTAGTTTCCAACTTGTAATCATCATGGGATAGTTCCAAGGAACAACTGCGCCAATCACGCCTAGGGGTTCGCGTGTCACCATGGCAAGTGCGTTGCGTGGAGCCGGTGCAATTTCGTCATAAGTCTTATCAATAGTTTCGCCATACCACTGGATTACTCGAGCAGAGTTAGGAGCATCCACACTGAGTGCATCTGCAATAGGACGGCCTGTGTCGATAGCTTCAAGTAAAGCCAATTCTTCTCGGTGTTCATTGAGCAGTTGTGCCCAGCGCAACATAATTGCCTTTTTATCGCGTGGATTCATCTCACTCCACACACCGGAGTCATATGCCTTTTTAGCTGATGCAACTGCGCGGTTAATATCTTCACCATCACCAGATGCAACATTACAAATTAGATGTCCATCACTGGGTGAGAAGTTTTCAAAGGTTTTACCACTGGCTGCATCAACGAATTGTCCATTGATGAAAATCTGCGATCGTGGCTTGAGATCAAGTGCGCGCTTTTGCCAAGTTTGTGTATCAGACATGTCGCTGATGTTATCGGCTCAAGGTGAACAAATCATGGCCATACCCGTTGCACATAGTGCAACACAGGCTTAATTCTTGACGGTTCGATAGGTTGTAAGAGAAGGATCTGTGGCATAGGCGATGCGCACACCAGCTGCCTTAGTTGTTGCCAGACCATCAAGAATCTGTGAAGTTAACACTTCACCAGGTGCGACCACTGCAACACCTGGGGGATAAGGGGCGATTAAGTCAGCTGAGATGCACCCAACACAATCTTTGGCTGCAACCATTTCGGTATCGGCAAAGTAAGCATCGCGCATTGAGATGGCAACGGTTGGCACCACCGACCAGCTCAACGATGTTGCCGTTGGGCGCGCTGTTGCTTGCAGTGTGTTAAGGATTGGAACTAGAACCTTGGCCAAGTGATCAAACTCCTCAGTGAAATCTGCCAGAGTCGCCAAGATTACGACCGTGTCGTTATCTGCCATCTCAACCCGGATTCCTTGAGTTTGTAACTTCTTCTCGATCTCAACTCCGGATGCACCTAATTGGTTAGCTCGCAGAACAATCTTGGCTGGATCAAAGCGGCCTGGGGCAAAATCACGAGTGTTTAAAAAGATGGGCACATCGAAATGTGTCTGAACCTTTGTTTTAAAGCTCTCAACATTTTTTACGAGTTGAGAAACTAACTCTTCTCCTCGAGTTTGCAGCAATGCCCGACATCCATCAATAGATGCAAGCGGTGCACCGGCAGGGGAGGTGGTATGAGTAGTTTCAAAGCTTTGCTCAATGCGATCCAGGTTAAGCAACTTGCCTTGGGCAAGGAGTAAAGCCGAGGCGCTATATCCAGGAAGTGCTTTGTGAACACTTGTAATGAGTGCATCAGCACCCAACTGCAAGCAATGCTGGGGTGTCAATGGTGAGAAACCAAAGTGGCCACCCCATGCAGCATCCACAATGACTGGAATTGAATGTGAATGTGCACTCTTAACGAGTGCGCCTAAATCAGATAAAGTGCCTAGATAACCAGGTTCAGTGAGCAGCAGCGCAATTGGTTTTTGATGAATTACTTTTTCAAACTCTGCAACCGAGATTCCTGTTGGCACACCAGTTGTTGCATCTATCTGCGGTGATAACCAGATGGGTTCTAGGCCTGCTAAAACAAGAGCGCTAAGAATTGAACGGTGTGCTGTGCGCGAGAGGGCAACTTTGTCTCCAGGTTTTCCTAGAGCCAAAATCATTGCTTGATTGGCATGAGTAGATCCACCAGTTGAAAAGCGAGCAAAGTCAACCTTCCATAATCTAGCTGCCAGAGCCTCTGCCTTCTTGAGTGTCTGGTTAGTTAATTTAATTTCATCTAAGCCACCATATAAAGGTGTGTCGGCATCGACCACAGCACCTAAAGCTGCATCTAGGCGTGATGCACGCTGCTTGTGACCTGGGATGGTGAAAGGGGTGCGCCTAGTTTCAAAGTAAGAGAGATAGGCATCCAGAAGTGGTGCCGAATCTCTCAGTGAACTCATAGCACTAAGGGTAACTTCTGGGCGTCCCGATGAGAAATGAGGCCTTAGACTTTTCCCATGGAGACACTTACTCATCTGACTCAAGAACGTCGTTTGGTGACGGCTATTCCGGGACCACAATCTACCGAGGCGCTCAAGCGCCGCACGGAAGCGACTTCTGGCGGATTGGGCATGGCGATTCCAGTTGTAATTGAACGTGCAAGTGATGCAATCTTGCTCGATATCGATGGCAATCAGATTATTGATTTAGGTTCAGGAATTGGTGTTACAAACGTAGGCAATGCTGCCCAACGCGTTGTCGATCGCGTTATCGAACAAGTACAGGCCTTTACACATACCTGCTTCACAGTTGCTCCCTATATGAACTACATCGAAGTGTGCGAAAAGCTCAATGCAATGACTCCTGGTTCACATAAAAAGAAGTCACTTCTTGTTAACTCAGGTGCTGAAGCAGTTGAAAACGCCGTAAAGATTGCCCGCCACTACACCAAGCGTCCAGCAATTGTTGTTTTTGAACACAGTTATCACGGACGCACAAATCTCACTATGGCGCTGACTGCAAAAAATATGCCATACAAAGAGGGATTTGGTCCATTTGCCCCTGAAATTTATCGCGTACCAATGCCTTATTCATTCCATTGGGTGGGCAATCAAGAAACGATTACCGAAGATGCCATCGACATGGTCACACATAAAATTGATAAAGAAATCGGAGCACATAACGTTGCTGCGATTTTGATTGAGCCAATTCAAGGAGAAGGTGGGTTTGTCGTTCCACCTAAGGGATTCCTTCCAGCGCTGGCAAAATATTCAAAGGACAATGGAATCGTCTTTATTGCAGATGAAGTTCAGACTGGCTTTGCTCGCACAGGACATATGTTTGCCGTTGAAGAAGAAGGCGTTGTTCCTGACATGGTTGTTACCGCTAAGGGTATTGCTGGTGGACTTCCACTTGCAGCAGTTACTGGCCGCGCTGAAGTAATGGATTCAGTGCATGCATCAGGTTTAGGTGGAACATACGGTGGTAACCCAATCGCATGTGCTGCAGCCCTTGGCGCAATACAGGTTTTGGAAGAAGAAAACCTTGTGGCCCGTGCCAAGCACATTGGTGAGATTCTAGGATCATCGCTTCGCGCACTTGCTAAGAAGTATCCAGTAATTGGTGAAGTGCGTGGGCGCGGTGCTATGCAGGCAATTGAATTAGTAGAGCCAGGAACTAAGAATCCAAACACAGCAGCTATGAACGCAGTTGTTAAGTACTGCCAGAGTCAAGGCGTGTTGGTTCTTACTGCTGGTACATATTCAAACGTTGTGCGCTTCCTGCCACCGCTTGTTATTACAGATGAGCTCCTTAAAGATGCTTTAAGCGTTCTTGATGATGCTTTTGCTCGGCTTTAATTGACAATATTTCTGTAGCGAGCCAGATCGGCATCATTTACTTCTGGCCATTGTCGAGCTTGTGCTCGAACGCCGTGGGTTTTAAACGCGTTTATCCTGATGCGCATCTCTGGATTAATCCCTCTCAACAACACGGCCGTATCAATTAACTCTTTATCAGAGTCATTCTGGCCTGGGACTAAGAGCAATCTCACTTCATAGAGTTTTCCAATCAAATCTAAATACTTAATTGAATCTAGGACAATTGCATTTGAACTTCCGGTGAGCTCGATGTGCTTGGCATCATCGAGGGCTTTTAAATCAAGCATAACGCCATCGGTGTATGGGGCTAATTGATCCCACACTTCTTGGGGTGCATTTCCGTTACTATCAATGAAGGTAGTAAGAGCCTCAAACTCTTTGCGCGATTTAATTTCCTTAAAGAGATCATGCACAAATTCATGCTGCACCGTGGCTTCACCACCTGAAACAGTAATCCCTGAGATATAGGGCATTGAGCAACGAATCTCCTCAAGAACTTCTTGCACAGTCATCTCGTTGGCACGCGGAGTTTTCAAAGGAATAGTTTGCGGGTTGTGGCAGGCTAAACAGTTGAAGTTGCAGCCCTGCAAGAATAGTACGTAACGATTTCCTGGGCCATCGACCCAAGAAAACTTAATCGTGCTAGCTACCAGAGCTAGGTGAGCTTTCAGCACTCATTACTCGCTTTACATTGCGCCGATCAACATGAGAATCTGCTACGGAACCTGCACCCAGGTATGTGCTTGCATGACGAGCAGATGGCATTTTTGCTAAATCAGATTTACGAACTAAATAGCCCGTAATTCGTATGAAGTCGTTGCTATCCAAATTGAATGTGAAATCACGCATTCCACTCTTAAAAGCCCCACGAATCACATCAACAACTGCCTGTGGATTCTTTACGGCAGTTTCGTCAAAAGATAAAACATCACTAATGCCGGAGGCAAAGAGATGGTGGTGGCGAGAAACTGTGCGTAGATGTTCTAGGAGTGGAGGTTCTGTGCCAATAGGAATTCGAGTTCCAGCTGTTACGTCAAGATCAAGGTCAATTCCAGATTGAGAATGCAAGAAAGCGTAGCCATCATTTCCATTGCAGTAAGGCATTTTGCTTCGGCTAACCCAATCTGCGATAAAACTAGTGATGCGATACCCCAAATCATCGGCGGCAATACTGTGACCATAGGTGCCCGAAACACCTTCTTGTTCCATCAAGATATTGACGCACTCAGCCAAACCAAATAGACCGAACATTGCAGAAAACCTATCTAAATCAAGCAGGCCTTCATTTACTAACCAGTTGCTCTCATAGAATCCAGATTCCTCAACCAAATAAAGAATTCTTGACTCCATGAGTTCGGCAGTCAGACCAAGGTAATAAGGAAGTGTTGTTTCAAAGAATTTATTTACTCCGCCATCACACTCTTGGGCAGTTTTCTTCAAGTTTATGCGCACCAAAGTATGAGAACCGCCTCTAATCTTAAGCGAGTTATAGCAACTAACAGCTGCATACTCAGAACCTAGATCTCTTTGCATCATCTCATCATTGATGAAATGTGGCTTACCACAAGCAAAGACAGTCTGCACTGCATCGAGGAGATATTCATTGCTAGTGAGTTTTGGGTCAACTTTTAAGGAAATGTTAGGAACCACCTGCAGTAATTCACGCTCTAATTTCAAAATCATCTTTGAAACTCGGTTATAGATTGGACTTAGATTTGTATGTGCAAAGGCATCCGGAAACATTCGATCGAGTGAAATCCAAAAACGTTTTAATTTGGCATATAGATCTTCATCACTCACACCATCAACGTAGGGAAGAAGGATAGAATCTAGATCTCCAAAGTAAACGGGGTAGCCGGTAATAGATGGTGTTGCCGAATACATTATTAATAGGAATGCCAGAGCGTCATCAAAATCCTTAGCAACGGGTAGCTCTAGGAATCGCGAACCGTTTTCTAGAACTTTTTTGTAGTCAGGTAGCAAATAACGTGGGCGATAAGGAGCGTTGCCCTCAAACATGTCGCAGATAATCCGCTTCTCATGAGCCTCGGTGCACTGTTTACGTACTGGTGGTGGATCAAGCAAGTTTTCTGCCAAGTTGGCTAATTGTGCAATACGTTGCCGATAGGTGAATTTGGGCTCATTCACCACGCTTCGAATGTTTTCTAGAGAAGTCATGATTACATAATAGGTTTAGAGGCAGTAATAAGATCTATAAATACCCTCATAAAAGAATATGAGAGTGCTGGCACTTGAGGATTAGTTCTCTAACTTGTAACCAAGACCTCTTATGGTTTGAATCAACACAGGGTTAGCAGGATCTATTTCGATCTTTGAACGCAAACGCTTGATATGAACATCGAGGGTCTTTGTGTCCCCAAAATAATCTCCACCCCACACTCGGTCGATAAGTTGAGAGCGAGTTAAAACACGGCCAGCATTTCGCATTAAAAACTCCAATAATTCAAATTCCTTAAGCGGTAATCCAACCGGAGCACCATTGATAGATGCTTGGTGTCTTGCTGTGTCCAACTTAATTGGGCCGACTGAGACAACATCAAGATCACCGTGCAGTTCACTGTCTGGTATCCCACGACGCAAGACGGCCTTGATGCGTGCTATTAACTCACGTGATGAATACGGCTTAGTGACATAGTCATCTGCGCCAAGTTCAAGGCCAACCACCTTGTCTATTTCTGTATCTTTTGCAGTGAGCATGATGATTGGAACTTGTGAAGTTGTGCGAATGGTGCGACATACATCTACACCCGATACTTCTGGAATCATGAGGTCAAGAAGAATCAAGTCCGCGCCTTCTTTTGCAAAGTGATTGAGTGCGGCACGGCCATCTTCTGCAACACTTACTTCAAATCCCTCTTTTCCAAGCAAGAAAGCTAAAGCTTCAGAAAATGATGATTCATCTTCAACTATAAGTATCTTTGTCATTGAGCATTCTCCATAGGTGATTCATAGATGGGTAGTCGGATTGAAAAAGTACTGCCCACATTTTCGACACTCCATACCTTTACTTCACCGCCATGCTTTGCTGCCACGTGCTTAACAATTGATAGACCTAACCCAGTTCCACCTGTTTGGCGTGAACGTGCCGGATCCACACGATAGAAACGTTCAAATATACGATCTTGTTCAGATTCAGATATTCCAATTCCCTGGTCTGTAACAGAGATATCTATGATGCCAGATTCACTGGTAGTAGTAATTGAAACCTTTGTATTTTCAGGTGAATAGTTGATGGCATTTTCAACCAAATTATGAACTGCCATAATCAATTGATCGCGATCGCCTAATACAACAGCATCGCTGTTTTCAAGATAACTCACGGTGATAGTGCGACTATCTGCTGTGATTTGACATTGATCGACTGCCTCTCTAACCACATAGTCAACGCTGACCTCCTGAGCAAGTTGTAATGGATCAGAATCTTGAACACGCGATAAATCAATAATTTCCTGGACTAAATCTGTTAATCGCTTTGCCTCAGATTGCATTCGGGTGGCAAATTTAACTACGGATTCTGGATCATCTTTTGAACCAAGAACTGCTTCGCTTAAAAGAGAGAGGGCACCGATTGGAGTTTTTAATTCATGTGAAATATTTGCTACGAAATCTCGGCGAACATCATGAACACGTTGTGCTTCACTCTCATCACTAATAAGAACTAAAACTAAATCATCTTTTGTTAGTGGAAGTACCTTTACAGTTAGCTCGTGCTTGCCTTCTCCAATTGGTCCTCTAGGAATTTCAATCATCCCCACCTGTTGATTATGTGTTCGCCGGACCACTCGAACTGTTGCAAGTAATTCAGAGCTTTGAACACGGCCATCTTTTAGAATCCCCAGAGTTTCAACACCAGGGGTGATAAATAATGGAATCTCTCCCGGGGCTAAAATCATTGAATCTTCATCGAGGAGAGTGAGGGTCTCAAGAAGCATTTCAGGCAAGGCTCTAGGTTCTGGGGCCTCTAATTCTCGGCGCAAGAACTTCACAGGCCTCACTCTATAGGCTCGATTCGCCAGTTAACCTTCCGTTCACCTAACCATGGGCCTCTATTCATCACCTCCACATAGGTTTAGCGCCATGGCCCTCATTAGATCTGTTTTCCAAGATGAACTAGATAACGTATCGCAGTCTCTGGTTGACCTTACTGCGATGGTTGCCAGTTCTATGACAAAAGCAACGAGTGCAATTCTTTCATGCGACTTGAAACTTGCTGAAGAAGTAATCGCAACAGACGTCAAGATTGATGACTATCAGCATGAAATTGATTCACGCGTTATCGACATTATTGCAAGGCAACAACCGGTTGCATCAGATCTACGAGCTCTCATAACTGCACTGCGCATGGGTTCAGATTTAGAGCGAATGGGCGACCTAGCTCACCACGTTGCAAAGATTGCTCGTTTGCGTCACCCAAATGCAGCGGTGCCACCGGAGCTAGTTTCAATTACCCAAGCAATGGGAGTTGCAGCTGTAGCAATCACTGAAAAAACTGGTGTTGTAATCTCCACTCGCGATACTGAAATGGCCCTTGAAGTCGAGCGAGATGATGACGTGATGGATGACCTACACCGCAAACTAATCGCCATATTAATTGAGCCGACATGGAAGCACGGAATTGAAACAGCAATTGATTTGACCCTTTTAGGGCGCTATTACGAGCGATATGCAGATCATGCAGTCTCTATTTCGCGACGTGTTTATTTCCTTGTCACTGGAAGGTATGCCTCCTAATAATGTCAACAGCAGAACTGGTAATTCCAGCTCCACGCGAAATCGTTACTGAACCACGTCGTTCAGATAAAGTTTTCCGAGGCGTTGTTACGGGTGGTGGATTGTCTTCATTAGCCATTCTTGGACTGATTGCGATTTTCCTTGGTTACCGCGGCTTTGAAGTTTTGCGCCAAGAAGGAATTGGTTTTATTACTCATTCTGAGTGGTCAATCTCAACAGATGACGCTGGAAACGTCCTAGATAGTCATTTTGGATTAGCAGCCATGCTGGTCGGAACGATTTTGTGTTCTCTTATCGCTGTGGTCATAGCCGTTCCAATCTCAGTGTTTTCAGCGCTATTTTTGAACTTTTACGCACCTGGCTGGCTTAAGAAAATACTCATAACAATTATCGACTTGATGGCAGCGTTCCCTTCAATTCTTTTTGGTATTTGGGGCTTCCTAGTATTGATGCCTAGTGTTGAATATTGGGCCAAGCTTTTGCATCGCTATTTGGGCTTTATTCCAATTTTTGATATGCAAGTGCCGGTTTATACACGCTCGCCATTTGTCGCAGGAGTGGTGCTTTCAATCATGATCATCCCAATCATCACCTCTGTTTCACGCGAAATTTTTTCACAGGCACCACTTGATCGCATTCAAGCCGCGTATGCACTAGGTGCAACACGGTGGGCAATGATAAAAGCAGTCGTTATTCCACATGGGCGAAGTGGAGTGATAGGTGGAGCAATGCTTGGCTTGGGACGTGCGATGGGTGAAACAGTTGCAGTTTTCACTGTTCTCAATATTGTTTTTCAAGTCAACTGGCAGATGTTGCTTGGTGCCGGTGGAAACGTTGCCTCATTAATCATCCTCAAATTTGGTGATGCAAGCCCATATGAAATAAAAGCTCTCATGGCTGCGGGTTTGATTCTATTCCTACTCACATTAATTGTGAATGCAATTGCTAACTTGATTGTGAAAACCACTGGGAAGTCAGGGCGCTAAAGATGACAATGACTGCTACGCCAACAAGACCATGGGCGGCTTCGCCAAAAGATCGAGCTATCGACGGGGCTATTTTTATAGGTTCGCTGTTGAGCTCATACTTACTCGTCTTCCTAACACCTCTTAAAGGTAAGCTTGCTTATTTTGTTTGCTTCTTTATCGCTTATGCGATCTTTACAACCGCATTTAAGGGAATCCAACGTGGCAATGCAGCTGCAAAAGACGCACTAGTTAATTCTCTAGTTGCTATTGGCGCAATCGTCACAGTTATTCCCGCTGCAAGTATTTTGGCAACGGTGCTACAAAAAGGCCTACCTGGCATCAGTTTTAGACTGTTTACCACAGACATGGCTTTAGCAACACCAACGGATCCGCTTTCAAATGGTGGATTGCTCCACGCTATAACTGGAACTCTTACATTGATGGTATTGGCATTAGTGATGAGTGTTCCCATTGGAATATTGACTGCACTTTATTTGACTGAAATTAAAGGCAGATTTACTGGGCCAATTCGCTTTCTTGTTCAAGCGATGAGTGGTGTTCCATCGATTGTTGCAGGCTTATTTATTCTTTCAGCGATTCTTTATCCGATCACTAAAGGTTACTCAGGATTTATGGGAGCGCTTTCGCTCACTATCCTGATGATTCCTACTATTGCCCGAACATCTGAAGAAGTTCTTAACTTGATCCCAAATGATTTGCGTGAAGCTGGAACTGCACTAGGTGGTACTCAGTTGCGCACAGTTGCCATGATTGTTTTACCTGCAGCTAGAAGTGGTTTAGTCACTGCAGTCATTTTAGGTGTTGCACGCATTGCTGGTGAAACTGCGCCAATTCTTCTGCTTACTGGTGGTGGCGACAAAGTTAATCCAAACGCTTTCACAGGTCCGATGGGTTCATTGCCGTATTACATCTGGAAATCTTTTAATGCAGGTTCACCCGAGGCGATTACTCGTGCTTGGGCCGGCCTACTCGTTCTTGTTGGACTTGTTCTTATTCTCTTCACATCAGCACGCTTCCTCGGATCCCGAAAGGTTTCTAAATGAGCACCTCACATGAAAGCGAGAACCAAGAAATGCAGACATCAGTAAAGCCATCATCATTGGCAGAAGTTGCTAAGGCCAAAGCTGTTAAGGTGCCCGGCACTGCAGCACTTGGAACTGGCCTTGAGACCCGCGGCGTGCACGCTTGGTTTGGAAAGCATCACGCGCTTTCAAATATCTCTTTAGATTTTGCAGCAGGCACTGTTACCGCCCTTATCGGTCCATCAGGATGCGGTAAATCAACCTTTATCCGCACAATTAACCGCATGCATGAGTTCATTCCCGGTGCTGCCATGGCCGGTGAAGTTCTGCTCGATGGCAAAGATGTCTACGCACCAGGTACAGATGTAACCAAGATCCGCCTGCAAATTGGAATGGTGTTCCAAAAGCCTAACCCGTTCCCATCAATGACAATTGGTGAAAACGTTCTCTCTGGTCTCAAGTTAGCTCAACTTAAAGTTGAGAACAAAGAGGATTTATTGGAGGAGTGTCTAGAGCGGGCAGGTTTATGGAATGAAGTAAAGGACCGCTTGGGTGCTCACGGAGGGTCACTCTCTGGCGGTCAGCAGCAGCGCTTGTGCATCGCACGTGCTCTAGCTGTTCGCCCACAAGTCTTGCTCATGGATGAACCATGTTCAGCGTTGGATCCAGGTTCAACCCTTCGTATTGAAGAGACCATCCGCCACCTGTCAGAGACAATGACGATCATCATTGTTACTCACAATATGCAGCAGGCTGCACGCGTCTCTGATTACACCGCCTTCTTTCTCTCTGATGGCGGACCTGGCCAGATGATTGAAGTTGCTCCAACTTCTGAGATTTTCTCCCGCCCACAAGACTCTCGAACTGAGAGTTATGTGACCGGGCGCTTTGGCTAGTAGAGACACCATTTGTTCACCTAAAGGTTTACTCGCGTTCAACCAGTACTCCTTATGCGTTAACCCTGGCTCCATAGGTTTGTTGCTGTAGTTGACATCTAAACCTATGAGGGGAATTACATGAGAATTTCAAAGCTCGCGAAAGTTGCATCACTTGCACTCGCGTTCGGTCTAGTAGCAGGTACGCCAGCATATGCAGTTGATCTTCAGGGTTCAGGAGCATCATTTCCTGCTCTACTTATCGAAGGTTGCAAAGCTGGATTTGCTGCCAGTG
Organism: Actinomycetales bacterium; assembly: GCA_018969355.1. Classification (GTDB taxonomy): domain Bacteria; phylum Actinomycetota; class Actinomycetes; order Nanopelagicales; family Nanopelagicaceae; genus Planktophila. Next base: position 19,749 of record JAGWYO010000006.1, on the reverse strand, counting down.
GTTCAGGACACACATATGTTTACGCTTCATCATCATCTGGTACAGGACAAGCTAACTCAGATAAATCAATTGGTGATTTCTGGATGTCAGATGGTGCTTACACAGCAGCAACAAAGCGCGCAACACTGATTCACGTGCCATTAGTTGCAGCACCAATTGCAATTTTGCACAATCTTCCAGCAAAGACAACTCTTTCACTGTCAGCATCAACAATCGCTGGAATCTTCGGTGGAACTATCACACGTTGGAATGATCCAGCAATTGTTGCTGATAACAACCGTTCAACAACTAAGGTCATCTATAAACTGGATGCAAATGGAAATCCAAAGAAGGATGCAAATGGAAATCCAGTAGTTCTTCGTACACAGGTTGTGCAACAGCACTACACATTGCCAGATAAGCCAATCAAGGTTGTTTACCGTTCAGATTCTTCTGGAACATCAGAGAACTTCACTAACTACTTGAACAAGTCAGCATCTGCTGTGTGGACAAAGGCCAAGAGCAAGGTGTTTAAAGATTCTTTCCCAGGAGATATCAACGCCCCAGCTAACTTAGGTCGTGTAGTTGGAGCTGCTTCATCGACAGGTGTTTCTCAGCTCGCTGGAAAGACTGCTTACTCAATCACCTACGCTGAAGTGAACTATGCAACAGCAAATAATCTAAAGATTGCAAATGTGATTAACCCTGCTGGATCATCAGTAGTTCCTGATTCAACTGGTGTGGGTGCATTCCTTGCATCAGCCACACAGGATGCCAACGGCTTCCTTACCTATAACTATGCAACGACGGAAAAGGGCGCCTATCCTCTCGGTATCGTTTCTTACCTTCTAGCAGATACTGCTTATCCAGATAAGACTAAGGCAGCAGCAGTTAAGGCCTATGCCACTTATATCTTGAGCTCCAAGTGCTCTAAGGATGTTGGTGGTCCTCTTGGCTTTAGCGTGATCGACGGTGAGCTTCTAAAGAAGTCACTTGCTCAGGTAGCAAAGATCGGTTAAACCGCTTTAAAAATCGAGGGTAGAACGGCCCGGTGCGCAGCGATGCGAACCGGGCCGTTCTTTACTTTGGGGCTATATTTACGACATGCAGATTAACCTTGATAAGAAGTCGGGCCTACTAATTGGAATCATTGCCGGGCTGCTGGTGATAATCGTTGTTCTCTTGGTGGACAAAGTGGGAGATGATGATCATTTCGTTGAGAGCCATTCTGTCCAATTACAGATTGGAAACTGATGGCATCTATATCCGAAATAGCCGCCGCTTATGAAAAGGCAACGAATGAGTTTTTAGCTATTGCCACCAACGTTCCTGAATCAAAGTTAGATCTGTGTGTGGGGCAGGATTGGAGTTCTCGCCAAGTCATTCACCACTGCGCAGATAGCGAGGCACAGTCTTTTGCCCGCCTCAAGCGCTTAGTTGCAGAACCTGGATCTGCTATTCAAGGTTATGACGAAGGTCTGTGGGCAAAAAACCCAACTCTTGGATATACAGATATGCCTGTAGAGTCATCAATTGCTGTTTTTAAAGCAGTGCGTGCAGGATCACTTGAAATCATCAAGCGTCTTGAACTTGCACAGTTAAAGAACTCGTGTATTCACTCAGAGAGCGGTGAGTTCTCACTAGAGCGTTGGCTGCAGGTCTATACCCGTCATGCCATTGAGCACGCAGATCAGATAAGAAAAAACCTAGCTCTGTAGTTGTGCCTGAAGGAAATCCCCCGCTCATCTCACCCCTCATAGGGTGATTTCACCTTGTCATAAACACCACCTGGCCTCACCCTTGTCCCATGAGCACTCACAACATCACCTCTTCGGGGGTGAGCCTTTCGCGCTCGCAGCCACCTGCCCTGGCAGCTAGTTTCTTATCTCGCAAACATCTTTTCAATCTCTTTGAATCCAACGTTCCCGGAGCAACTTTGGTCATCGCCCCTGCAGGGTTTGGAAAAACAACCTTGGTTGCTCAATGGGTGAAAGAAAATGATCGCCCAACCTTTTGGTACACCGCAGATGTCACTGACACTATTCAAGATTTTCAAGCTCATGTCATTGCAGCAATATCGGCCCACTTCCCAAATTTCTTTATAAATGTCGACCAGCTAGAGCATTTTGAGCCTGGTGAATCTATCAAATTGTTAGCAGCTGCAGTTGGTCGATTAGATGGAGAATATAACTTCGTCATCGATGCTGGACCTGCAGACAATAATAATCTTGCACCATATGCCCAGTTGATTATCGATAACGTCCCTAGCAATTCTCACTTAGTCATCATTCGAAGAAATTCACCTATGACATCTTTAGCTAGATATGCAGCAATAGGGAACTTGAGCGTAATCACAACTGCCGAACTAAAGTTTTCAAAAGAAGAAGTTGAATTTATAGCAGCAATAAATGGTGTGGATTTAACTGAAAATGGCAATGCTCAAGAGTTAGCGATGTGCGAAGGATGGCCAGCAGCAGTTCAATTGATATGTCGTAATATCGCAAAAGGAAATTCTCATACAACTTTTTTGGCGGCATCTGCCGCAAATGTTAATCCCTTAGGAATTCTGGCTATTGAAAGTTATAACACTTTTTCGCAGGCCACCCGTGAAAAACTGCGCAAACTAGCGATTATTGAAGAATTTGATCTTGAAATTGCTTCTTTGATACTCGGTAGAGATTATTCCGAAGAGTTGCTGAATCGAATAGCCATGGATGGGCTATTAGTGACAGCTTCTACCACCGTGAATCGTACCTATCGCTTTAATCCGATTATCTATGAGGCATTAACACAAATTCCTCTTGAGGATTGGGACCAGAAGCAAGTTGTGCAGGAAAAATTGGCTGAGCTCTTTGTCCAAAGAGGGGAGCTTTCAAAGGCCCTGCATTTTGCTTATGAATCTGGAAATAAAGAACAGTTTGCGAAAATGTTCAGATCAAGTGTGCGTCAGATGGCCTCTATTGGGCGAGGTGACTTGCTGATTAAATGGGCTGATTTTGCTGGTGATGCTTCTGCACATGGTGAAGTAATGAAGAAGTCGATTCGAGTAGTTGGCCATCTTGTTTCATCTGATTTTAAGAGCGCTGAGGCCTTGGCAACAGAGCTTGAATACATCGCTGGACTATCCCCAGAAGGAAAACTCCTCTATCGCATCAGCGCTATGGTCAAGGCAAATGTTTATTTTGCCCGTGGTGATTTTGAACGAACAACTCAATGTCTTGATATTGCCCTTTTAAATCTAGAATCAGATTCTGAGCTTGATTCCACCGACTTACGTGCGCTTTTGCGATTACGAGCCCGCCAAGCATTTCTCCATGATGATTTTACAGCTCTGGCAGATGCATATGCCACAGCCACATCATTGCCACCAGATGGCGATCACCAATTGAGTTCTTATCAGCTCCTTTGCATGCAATCGATGCTTCTGTATTCCGAAGGTCAATATCTCCAAGCTGCTGAAATATCACACATCGCAATCTCTCAGGCACTTCAAGCCGGATATGTTGGAATAAATGGGCCACTCGATGCCATGATGGTATTAGCTCGTGCGCAGTTAGAAGCCTCTGACTTAGATAACTGTATCCAAACACTCAATGTGCTAATGACCGAAGGTTCGCGCTGGAAGATTTGGCCCTGGTTTCTTATGGCGCAGGGAACAATTACCCGCATTCACATAAGCCAAGGCGCGATTTCTGCAGGATCTGAAGCAATTACAAGTCAGCGTGCTTTTTTACGTACTCTTTACACGCCCAACCAATTGAGTTGGATAATTGATATGAGCGAAGTTTTCTTGCGATTGACTACATCGGATTGGTCCCGCGCTGAGGAACTCATCAAACGCATGCCAAGAATTGACTTAGTGCGCCAGATTGAAGCAAATGTTCAATTTTCTAAAGATCCTAAAAAGGTGGCTGCAATGATTGATGCTCTACCTGAGAGAACAGTCAGAGAAAAGATTAATAAATGGCTATCGGAAGTTAGTATCAACTTGAAGAATGAAAATGTTGCCCTCAAATCTCTCAATAAGGCTCTGGCTCTAGGGGCTGAAAATGGTTATTACGAATATTTCATACGACAAAGCGCCATGTATCCGCTCATTGTCAAAGCGGCTGCAGCAAAGCCAACTATCTATTTGGAAGGGTTGGTTCAAGCTATGACCGAGCGACTTCATACTATTAATTCAGATTCTGGTGAGCTAGAAGAAAAACTAACTCAGCGAGAACTGGAAATCCTTAAACATTTAACAACTGGTAATCCAATTTCAGCAATTGCTAAGTCATTGCACATTTCACAAAACACCATGAAAACACATCTGCGCAACACCTACCGAAAGTTAGAAGCAGATGGCCGCTATAGCGCCGTTGAGAAGGCTAAAAAGCTCCTACTTATTTAGTTTTCGGCGCTAGGCTGGCGCGCATGAAATCTCTGGGGCCGGCCTTTAATCGCATGTGGGGCGCTAGCCTTACCTCGAATTTAGCCGATGGGGTTCTAATCGCGGCCGCTCCACTTCTTGCAGTCACACTTACTAAGAACCCTGTCCTGATCTCTGCAATTAGTGCCGTGGTCATGCTGCCTTGGCTTTTATTCGCCATTCCTATTGGCGCAATAGTGGATCGAGTTGATCGAAGATTTCTACTAGCCGGAGCAAATGCCGTCAGATTTGTGATTGCTGCCCTCATTGCACTCTCCATTGCTACCAATACGATCACAATATACATATTGCTTCTAGCAACTCTTCTGATTGGAATGTGTGAAGTAACGGCAGATATAACATCTCAGTCACTCATTCCACAGATTTTAGATAAGAGCCAGTTCGAAAAGGGCAATTCAAGGCTTCAAATATCTGAAACAGTGATTCAAGGTTTCATTGGAACACCATTGAGTGGCTTTCTCTATGCCTTGGCTATTTACATACCCTTTGTTATCAACAGCGTAGGCTTTTTGGTTGCTGCAGCCTTAGCTGCATCTATTCCGGTTAAATTCTTACAAGATATACGTATTGAAGAAAGTGCTGATAAGAAACCAGATTTTGTTGAAGACATGAGATTTGGAATTCACTACCTATATAACAACAAGCCGTTACTCAGACTTGTTGTAACAACTGCCAGTATTGGTATTTGTTATTCCATGTCCACTTCCACCATCATTTTGTTTATATTAAATGAGTTAAATCTCAAGCCTGCGTTCTTTGGACTGGCATTAACTATCCAAGGATCTGGTGCGATTATTGGGGCGCTAGTGGCTCCCAAGCTCTCGACCAAATTTGGCCGCAGCAAAGTGATGGCTATATGTATTTTTATGAGTTCTCTTCTTATACTTGTGCAAGGCTTATCACCCAATATCTATGTTTACATAGCTTTAGCATTCATAGCCTCTTTCACAATAACTAACTGGAATATTCTTCTCATGGCAACCTATCAAAGCGTTATTCCGGGCCATCTCTTTGGCCGCATTCATGGAACTAGGCGCACATTAGTGTGGGGATTAATGCCCTTTGGATCTTTACTAGGAGGATTCATTGCTAAAGGGGGATTGCGCCTTCCGCTATTGATTGGCGGTGCAATTGCAACTGTGATTGCACTTCTTTCATTAAGATTTCTTCTCCACGTTGGTGAAAGCACAGCAAAAGAGGCCCTAAACAATGAGTAAAAAGCTCGGACCTTCTTATTGGAAACTATGGACCGCAACAGCTATTTCTAACCTGGGCGATGGAGTTTCTATGGTTGCCTATCCATGGCTGGCATCAGCTATCACACGCTCACCTATTTTGATCGCTGCTGCTGGCTTTGCATCACGTTTGCCGTGGTTGATTTTTACATTACATGCCGGAGTTTTAACGGATCGCTTTGATCGCAGAAAACTCATTGTGGCCATGGATTTCATGCGGGGTCTATTGACTGTTTTTGTGGGGCTTGTAGTTTTCTTCAATAAAGATTCATTTCCAGCCCTTGATGAACTAACCACTATTACAAATCTAGAGACTAACTGGCCGATTTATTTCACTTTGCTAATCACCGCTTTCCTTTTTGGTGTGGCAGAGGTCTTGCGCGATAACAGCGCCCAGACTCTAATGCCATCGGTCGTTGATAAAGAGAACCTGGAAAAAGCAAATGGGCGCATGTGGTCGGCAGAGTCGTTAACTAATAGCTTTATTGGACCCCCTTTAGGTTCACTACTGATAGGTATTGCTATTTTTATCCCGTTTTTCTTTGATGCAGCATCGTTCTTTTTTGCAGTTGCATTAATTGCCTGCCTTAAAGGCACTTTCAAACCAGTAGCTGATGACAAGCCTCGAGAGAAGATAAATTTTAAGACCGAGATTAAAGAAGGTTATGTGTGGTTATGGGCCCATCCATTACTTCGCCCTATGGCGATTATTTTGGGATCAATGAATGGCTTAGGAACTATGGTCGGTGCTGTTTATATTTTATTTGCCCAAGAAGTTCTGCACACATCTGTTGTCACTTTTGCAATTCTTGGTACGGCAGGTGCAGTGGGGGGAACTATCGGAGGAATACTTGCTCCTAAAGTTTCAGCCACATTTGGTAGCGGTCCTTCGCTGTCCTTGGCTCTTGCTGCTGCGCCTATAGGTGCGCTAGTGATTGGTGTGACATCCTCGTGGCAAGTGGTATGGGTCGTAACTGTTGTTGAATCATTTGTTGCCATTTTATGGAACACAATTACAGTCTCACTTCGTCAAAGCATCATCCCCACGCATTTGTTGGGTCGTGTGAATAGCGTCTATAGATTTTTTGCCTGGGGATCAATTCCAATTGGGATGTTTGTAGGGGGAGGGCTCGTGAGCGCACTGACTCACGTGCTCTCCAGAGAAAATGCGCTGCGTGCCCCCTATTTAGTTGGGATGGCATTGGGTCTGCTGCTCTGGGCATTGGCTGCCCCTAGGTTGACCACGGCCCAGATCGAGGCAGCCCGCACCGCAGGCTAAAAATCACCCCATCACCACACTCACTGACCTCTTTTATTACAAAGATTGTTACACACCACACGCTCAATCACATACCGCAGATGTTGCGCTCAAGCGGGCAATTCGGGCAGACTCACATCACCAAAAGCGCCTCTGGGGCAGGTCGACTCTCCACAGACGCTTTTACTTATCCCTCGAGGAGGACATATGAAGTTCACACGTAGCGCAAAGTTTGCGCTCGCAGCTGCAGCAGCGGCGGCTTTAGCAGTCTCACTGTTAACTCCAGCTCAAGCGGCAACTCGTTCCACTGTTATCTTGCATGAAACTAACCCAATTACAGGATTGAACTGCAGCCTTTCAGCTACAAACTCAACAACCTGTTCTGCAGTTTCATATCTACAAGGTGCAGGCTTTAACTATTACAACAATAAGAAGGAACTTGTAAAGAACACAATTTTTGGTTCATACAAAATTACGAAGAAGTCAGCAAATGATTTCCGTGTTCAGTACACAGTGAACCCAGGCCGCGTGTGGTCAGATGGCACACCAATTGATGGTGTCGATCTCTTACTTTCACACGTGCTGAGTAGCGATGCATACTCAATCGCAGCTGGTCTCGGTGACCCAAAGAGCAAGACTACGAAGCCAGCATTTAACGGCCTTGGATACTCAGGTGTCTATGCCGATAACATCGTTGGAGATCCAGTTCTCTCTGCCGACAAGATGTCTGTAACACTTCAGTACAAGAAGCCAATTGCTAACTGGGATCTTTATGGTCCAGGACCAGCTGCAGTTCACACATTGGTTTTGATGGCTGATGGAAAGACTTCATTACAGTCTGCTTCAGCAAACCAAGATGCAAAAGATCGTTTCCTAGACGCATTCAAGTCTAAGGACACTGCTCTTCTTAAGAAGATAGGAAAGATTTGGTCTGAGGATTACACCATTACAACCGTTGATTCAAAGACAAACCCACTACTTCTTGTAAGCAACGGTGGATTTATTCTTGATAGCGCCGTTGCGAAGACATCAGTAACTCTTGTTAAGAACCCTAAGTACAACTCAGGCCCAGCCATGAGCGGAACAATCGATAAGGTTGTTTTCAAGTTCATTGGTGATGGAACTGCAGCTGCACAGGCTCTAGCAAATGGTGAACTAGATGTTTACGCTGGTCAGGCAACAGCTGATGGTGTTGCAAAGCTCAAGGCTATCTCAGCAGTGAACTTAGTAGGCGTGAACAACGTAGCTTATGAACACTGGGACCTTCACTACGATACTGTCCCTGATGAAGCTCCATATACAGGTCTCTTCTCTGTAAAAGATGGCGCAAAGTCTCTTGCACTTCGTAAGGCATTTTTGCTCGCTATTCCTCGCAATGAAATCATGGAGAAGTTGATTGCACCAATTAACGGTGTTACAACTCCAATTCAGTCAACTTGGGTATCACCAGGATCTGCAACCTATGACAAGGTAATTGCAGCCAATGGATCAGCGTTCTACTCACGTGGAACACAAGAAACTCGTAACGCAAGCGCACTTGCTCTGGTACAGAAGTACTATCCAGATGTATTGAAGAGCCCATTAAAGGTTCGCGTTCTTGTTCCAGGTAATAACCCACGTCGTGCCTCTGAATTTGCACTAGCAAAGGCAAACATGGCCAAGGTTGGTTTTGATCTAGTCGGAGACGTACGTACTGACTGGCCATCAAAGCTGGGTAACTCAGATTACGATGCATACTTCTTCGCATGGGTAGCATCATCTGTAACTCAACGTCAATCAGCTGAGGTTTTTGATACCAATGGTGGAAACAACATCCTTGGTTATAGCAACCCAGCTGTTGATGGAATCATTTCAACTTTGGATTCTCCATTGTCGGATTCACTTCTTGCAGCTAAGTACATTCAGATTGAGCGTCTAACAAATGCTGATGCAATCACTATTGGTGTGTTTGTTCACCCAGGCGTTGTTGCAGTCAACAAGGACCTCAAGAATGTTAAACCAGCACCACTTTCACCACAGATGGTCTGGAACTACTGGGAGTGGACATACTAAGGATTAAAAACCTTTAGTTTCTAACTCTAAAAAGCAGTTCAAAGAGGCGCTCAGGGTTTAACCCTGGCGCCTCTTTGACGCTATAGTTGCCCGCATACGTTCTATACAATCTCGTTTAAACTTGAAAGGTCTGACCTGACATGCTTGCATTTATCTTGCGTCGCCTAGGTATTTTGAGTGTCATTCTTTTTGGGTCAAGTTTCATTCTTTACAACATGGCGGCAATTTCAGGTGATCCGTTAGCTGATTTGAAACTAAGCACAGATCCCAACCGAGATTTCTTAATCGCATCCCTCACGAGAGAATTACAGTTAGATGTTCCACCACCAGCCCGTTATTTCTTGTGGCTCAAAGGTATTTTTGGAGTTTTCATCGGCAAGCCAGATTTTGGAATGAGCCGTGATGGTTCAACTGTGGCTCATTCCTTAGCCCTTGCTATCCCTGTAACAATTCGTCTCGTGCTGGCTGCAACTATTTTTGCAATCGTCCTTGGAATCTCAATTGGAATTGTTACGGCGCTTCGCCAATACAGCCGCTTTGACTACTCAATGACCTTCGTTTCATTTCTAATGTTTTCACTTCCAATTTTCTGGGTGGCAGTTCTTCTTAAGGAGTACTTAGCTATCTCATTCAATAATTTTCTGCGAGAACCCAATGTGCCCATAGGCTGGATTATTGGCTTGGCCCTCTTTAGTGGAGTTTTCTGGGCTTCAATTATTGGAGGCTCGCGCAAAACGTTTTGGTTGGCATTTTTCTCAGCTGCACTTATTGCCGGTTCTATCGTTACTTTATTTAGTTTGTCTGGCTGGTTTTTAAATCCTGGGCTGGGTCCAATTGTGATTACTGCAATGTCAGTTGGCATCGCCTATGGGGTTACCCAACTTTCAGTGGGTTTGATTAATAAAGCTGCCCTAAAAGCATCTCTTACTATGGCCGGTTTAACTCTCATTTTTTATTACCCTGCGCAGTGGGTCTTTGATAAGCACCCAGGGTCGCTACCAGTATTTTTGATGGCATGCATAACCATCACCATTGCCGTATTTGTTGGGCTCTCATTCTCTAGAATTGACCGCGCACCAATCGTTAGAACAACGATTATTACTGCCGTTCTCTCTGCTGGCTTAGTAATAGTCGATAAGTTTATGCAAACGTGGAAGCCTTACATGGAGACTGATGCGATTAACTATCGCCCTGTTCCAACAATTGGGCAGCGAAGTGATCTACTAGATACCCCAGATTACTGGCTTAACTCACTTGATATCGTCACTCACTTGTTCTTACCAACTGTAGCCCTCACCCTTATTTCATTTGCTGGGTATATTCGTTATTCACGTGGAACGTTACTAGAAGTGCTCAATCAGGATTACATCCGAACTGCGCGTGCTAAGGGTTTAACTGAGCGCACAGTAATCATGCGACATGCTTTCCGTAACACGATGATTCCTTTAACAACAATTATGGTGGTGGACTTCGCAGGTGTTATCGGCGGCGCACTGATCACTGAGAGCGTATTTGGCTGGTCTGGTATGGGAACGTTATTTCGTCAAGGTTTGCTTGGCTATGACTTGAACTTGTTAATGGGCGTATTTTTCATTACGGCAACTCTTTCTGTTCTAGCTAACTTAGTAGCAGATTTATTGTATTCAGCCTTAGACCCTCGAATTCGTGTAGGGGGAGGCGCATAATGATCTTTAGGAAAAAAGTATCCGACAATACAGAGATAAGCTCTTCTGGCGAAAACGCAATTGCCAATAAAGAGATTGAAGGTTTGAGTCAGGGGCAGATTGTTCGACGTCGCTTCTTTCGTCACCGCGCTGCAGTATTTTCACTTGGTGTAATAATTTTTATTGTAGTTTTCGTTTTTACTGCTCTTGATTTTAGATTCCTTGGAATCTGGCATGTAAAGGGCTGGTGGAAATGGTCGCCAGAGGATCTGCCTGAACTGCGCTTTGGAGATTGTCCTAATGACACAGTTGGTTGCCCAACGATCTCACTTCTTCCTAAAGCCTTAGGTGGTAATGGAATTGGCCTAGGAGATCACCCATTTGGTCAAGATGACATTGGTAGAGATTTCTTCTCTCTGGTGATGAAGGGCACACAACGCTCACTTTCAGTAATGGTTGTTATTGGTTTCCTTGGTGGAACCATCGGAACGGTAGTTGGTTCCATCTCTGGCTACTACCGTGGAAAGATCGATGCGGTATTAATGCGCTTTACAGACTTCATCATCACTATCCCAGCAATCATTATTGGCTCTGTTGTTGGATATCACTTTGGAAACCTTGGCGCTATGTTCCTAGCGTTTTATCTTGGACTCTTTGCATGGACTGGATTATCGCGCCTAGTTCGTGGTGAGTTTTTAACGCTGCGTGAGCGTGAATTCGTTGATGCTGCCCGCGTTGCAGGTGCATCTAATCGCCGCATCATCTTTAAGCACATTCTGCCTAATGCCGTGGGTGTCATTATTGTGTCAGTGACCTTGTTGCTATCAGGTGCAATTTTGCTTGAAACGGCACTGAGCTACATTGGCTTTGGTGTGGTTGAGCCCGATGTCTCACTAGGTCTTTTGATAAATAAATACCAGGATTCATTTACGACCCGGCCATGGCTTTTTTGGTATCCCGGACTTTTCATCATCTCCATCGCTTTGAGTATTAACTTCATCGGTGATGGCTTACGTGATGCTTTTGATCCACGTCAGCGCCGTCGTATTTCTAAAAAGGAACGCCATGAATCTGCCACGGCTAGAAAGTTGGCGCAGGCAAATGACTAAATTAGATAATAGCCATTGCCAGTGCAATCATGACAAGGGCAAGATCCAGAACCAGGATGCGCGCATCCCTTCTGACTTCAAATTGGGAATTAATAACGCTGACAAAGCTTTTCTTGCGCAGCTTGGCGATATGGGCACACACACCCGAATCACTTCGCGACGAGTCACCAACACGACGAAGTGGATCAGCACCGGGAAGAAGGTCACTCTTGTGAAGACGTCTCTGGTGAGTACGACTTGGAGCGGGAGCGGCCCACGCGTGGAAGATTTGATCACCAACGGTGATGGACATGCTGTATTTGGTATCGATGTGATCAACCAAATCCCAGGTAACAGTGATCTCTTTGGTTGGGTTAACGATCTTAATTCCCTCATCAAAGATCAAAACATAGGGTTTGAGAAAGAGCAGGTAGGAACTGACAATTCCAGCGCTACAGATCAGCGCGGTCAAGGCAATATCGCCACCATAAAAAGTGCTTTGAATGATGAAGCCACCAAAAAAGGCAATCAAAACCCATCCGCTCACAAGAGCGCTACCGGGACGGAATTTCTCGACATTACTCATGCCCTCAGTTTCTCACAAATGGAGGCAATCAAATGAGTAAGCCAGTCTTAGAGATCAAAGATTTCAATGTCGATTTCTGGGTAGATGGAGTTTGGTATCCAGCAGTTATTGATATGAACTTCTCCCTACATCCTGGCAAAGTAACAGCCATTGTCGGTGAATCTGGTTCTGGAAAATCAACTACAGCTCTGGGTTTAATGTCATTACTGGCATCAAATGCTCGTATGAGCGGTTCAGTTAAAGTAAAAGATCTAGAAATGCTCAACGCCAAAGCAATTACTTTGCGCAAATTCCGCGGCAAAGAAGTTGCCTACATTTTCCAGGAGCCAATGACTGCTCTTAACCCTGTTTACACCATCGGATTCCAAATCATGGAAACGTTGCGTAATCACTTTGATATGGGTCCTAAAGAGGCACATGCACGCGCCCTTGAATTAATCACGATGGTTGATATTCCAGATCCTGAGAAATCAATTGATAAATATCCTCACCAACTCTCTGGCGGACAGCGCCAGCGCGCAATGATTGCTCAAGCACTTGCTTGTGATCCAGGCCTTCTTGTTGCAGATGAGCCAACAACAGCCCTTGATGTGACTGTGCAAGCTGAAATCTTAGATTTAATGCGAAACCTTAAAGGCAAGCTCAATTCAGCCATTCTTTTGATCACTCACGATATGGGTGTTGTTGCAGATATGGCAGATGAGATCTTGGTGATGAAAGATGGAATTACCGTTGAAAAGGGAACGGCTGAGCAGATCTTTAAAAAGCCTGTCCATCCATATACCCAGCAGTTATTAGCTGCCGTTCCAAGTCTTGGAACATCTAAAAAACGAGTTCTGCCGTATAAGGAAAGCGCTAAGCCAGCCCCAGTATTAAAGCTGACCGATGTGACCATTGAATATCCCAAGCGTGGACGCATCCCAGCATTTGTGGCCGTTAAGAACTTTAACCTTGAGATCTATCCAGGTGAGATTGTTGGACTAGTAGGTGAATCAGGTTCAGGTAAGACAACTGTGGGCCGTGCATCTATTGGTCTGCTGCCAATTAAATCTGGAAATATTGAAATCGTTGGCAGAGATATTAGCCATGCTTCTCAGAAAGATCTCTCTTCGATTCGACGTCACACCGGAATTGTTTTCCAAGATCCAGCCTCATCCCTCAATCCACGACTTCCAATCGGTGAATCAATTGGCGAGCCCATCTTTTTAGCAGGCCTTGCGAAGGGTTCAGATTTAGCTCATAAGATTGAAGATTTGTTAGATCAAGTTGAGCTTCCACGTAGCTACCGCAACCGCTACCCACACGAGCTCTCCGGTGGTCAACGCCAGCGCGTGGGTATTGCACGTGCTCTGGCTCTGACTCCTGATCTACTCATTGCAGATGAGCCAACGTCGGCCCTGGATGTCTCTGTTCAGGCCAGATTCCTTGACCTGCTGCAGGAGCTGCAGGGTAAGTTGAACTTTGCTTGTCTCTTCATCAGCCATGACTTAGCTGTCGTTGATATTTTGTCTCACCGCATTGCTGTCATGCAGGATGGATTACTCGTTGAAGAAGGCGATCGTGATCAGATTTTGAAGAACCCTAAAAATGATTACACCCGCCGCTTGATTTCAGCAGTTCCTGTGCCAGATCCAAAGGAACAACGCATTCGTCGTGAGGCCCGACTAGCTGCAAAGAAGTAGATTCTTATGGATCTAGAACTGCTGGTTTACTCACTCGACCTAGTTTCCACCTTTGCTTTTGCATTAGTGGGCGCTCGCGTTGCAGCCAATAAAGGCCTTGATTACGGCGGCATACTGCTCATTGCAGCCATTGCATCTATTTCTGGTGGAACTCTGCGCAATGTCTTCATGGGCCAACAACCACCGTGGATTCAGCATCCGTGGTTATTTTTCCCCATCATTGCGGCGGTTGTAATAACAATTGCAATCGGAAAGAAACAAGAAGTCGGACGCTTTGCACTTTCCTTGGACACATTGGGTTTGGCCGTGGCAACGGTCTCTAGTGCCCAGTTTGCACTCACCCATGACGCCCCGGTTTTAGCTGCCCTGGTATTGGCAATCGTTGGCGCTGTTTCTGGGGGATTGTTTCGAGATATTTTGTGCCAAGTCCAGCCAGTATTGCTTCACCGTGAAACCATTGGAACAAGTGCGGTTGCTGGGGCACTTTTCTATATTGCAATGACCTCACTGGGTATCAATGAGGCCGTTACTGCCTTGGTTTCAGGCCTTGCTGTTGTGGCAGTTCGCGAGATTTCCATCAAGTTCAATTGGAACTTGCCCAAGGTAATTTCGCGATGAATAAAGATATAGATGTAACTATGTATGCAGATGCCGCTGCATTAGTCAGCGCCACTGTCACTGAGGTAATTGAAATAATTTCACTACGACTAGCCGATAATGGTGTGTGCCATATTGCTCTTACAGGTGGCTCGTTAGGTTGCCAATGTACCAAGGCACTAATTGAAATGCTAAATGCTCATTCAGCTGACTTAGTTGGATTACATATCTGGTTTAGTGATGAACGCTTTGATTCTGCCGATAGTCCACTTAGAAATTCGCAGCCGGTACGTACTGGTTTAAAAAATTCATTTGTCACAGTGCACGAAGTTCAATCGACAGGTGATGGTGTTAATGTCTTTGAAGCGGCCGCTTCATATGAAGCCGAACTTCGCGAAGTCACTATGGACATCTGCATCTTGGGTCTTGGCCCGGATGGACATGTTGCATCATTATTTCCCAATCACTGGGACTCAATACTTAATAGTAAAGTGATTCCAATTACAGATTCACCCAAACCACCACCGCAAAGGGTTTCTTTTTCAATGAATTTCATTAATCAATCTGATCAAGTATGGATCATAGCGACAGGAGAGTCTAAAGCTCTAGCAGTTACTCAGATTCTTGATGGTGAGCTCTCGATCCCGGCAGGTCATGTGATGGCTGCGCAATTAACTCGATTAATCGTTGATGCCGAGGCTTTTTTCACAGAATAAGTAGCAGAGAGTAGACTGAGCCTCATGGAGAGCACAATGAACTTCGCAATGGTCGGCTTGGGCCGTATGGGCGCCAATATCGTTCGTCGATTAGGCCAATCTGGAATCACCTGTGTAGTTCATGATGTAAGCCCTGAGGCGATCAAGGCCCTTGCAAGTGAAGGCTTCACGCCAGCTGCAGATTTAAAAGCACTAGCTGCCGCTTTACCTACTCCTCGAACCGTATGGATTATGGTTCCTGCAGCGGTGACTGATCCAACTATTGCAGCAGTTGCCGAACATTTAAGCCCTGGCGACACAATCATCGATGGCGGAAACTCGTATTACAAAAATGATGTTGCTAACTCACAAAAATTAGCTGAAAAAGGAATTAACTTTGTAGATGTTGGCACAAGTGGCGGCGTATATGGTCTAGAACGCGGTTATAGCTTGATGATTGGTGGGGATGGGAAAACTGTGGCCAGCCTTGACCCAATCTTTAAAGCGCTGGCTCCTGGTGTTGAATCTGCTGAGCGCACACCAGGGCGTAGCGGGCAAGTATCACAGAGTGAATATGGTTATCTGCACTGTGGTCCAACCGGTGCTGGTCACTTTGTAAAGATGGTTCACAACGGCATTGAATATGGAATGATGGCCGCTTTTGCAGAAGGCCTAGCGATCTTTGATGCAGCCAATCAGATGTCTCCTGCCTATGATTTAGATATCTCCGAAATTACCGAAGTCTGGCGTCGCGGAAGCGTTGTAGCCTCATGGCTTCTTGATCTCACTGCACAAGCTCTGCATGAGAGTAAAGATTTAGGAGAGTACTCCACAGAAGTTAGTGATAGTGGTGAAGGTCGATGGACAGTGCAAGCAGCCCTTGAAGCCGGTATTCCTGCTCATGTCTTGAGTGCATCTCTATATTCACGTTTTACTTCTCGAGGCAATGATGAATTCGCTAATCGAGTTCTTAGCGCAATGCGCTACAAATTCGGTGGGCACAACGAAAAACCCAAAGGAAAGTAATTGAAACCTGCCGATGTACTAGTTCTATTCGGTGCCACCGGCGATTTAGCCAAGAAGAAATTGTTTCCAGCTCTCTATGAGATGGAAGAATCCGACGAGTTAGAGATTCCCGTATTTGCTGTTGCTTCGTCAAAATGGAGTCAAGAGCAGTTTAAGGAAACCGTTGAAAGATCAATCCGTGAGCGCAATGGAGCCCTTGGGCAAATTGTTGATGAGCGAGTATTAACAAACCTCCTCGATGAGATGCATTTGGTAGTAGGTGACTACAAAGATCCTTTCACTTTTACACAGCTCCATGAAACCCTTACTGGATTTGATTTGCCAGTTATTTATCTAGCAATTGCGCCAGGCATGTTTGCCGATGTCACTCAGGGCCTTAACGCTGTGGGCCTTACTGAGAGCGCCCGCGTTGTCGTTGAAAAACCGTTTGGTCGGGATTTGGTAACTGCCGTTGCTTTAGATGATTCATTGAAGAAGCTACTTCCTGAAGATCAGATTTATCGCATCGATCATTATTTGGGAAAGGAATCAGTTGAAGATCTGTTAGTTTTCCGATTTGCCAATACTCTCTTTGAGCCAGTTTGGAATCGCAACTACATTTCAAATATTCAGATCACGATGACTGAAGATTTTGGTATTGAAGGTCGTGGAAAGTTCTACGATGAAGTCGGCGCTACTCGTGATGTTTTACAAAACCATTTGCTGCAAGTCTTAACAATGCTGACTATGGAGCCACCGATAGATATGGGTGCCGCTGCTTTGCAAAATGAGAAGATTAAAGTCCTATCTGCCATGCGCCAAGTGACGCCTGAAAACGTGGTCCGCGGTCAGTATGTGGGATATCTAGATGAGACTGGCGTGGCCGAGCATTCACAAACTGAAACTTTTGTGGCGATGCGTTTATTTATTGATAACTGGCGTTGGGCAGGAGTTCCGATTTATCTGCGCACTGGCAAGAAGATGGCCGAGACAACGATGGAAGCCGTTGTTGAATTTAAACAACCACCCCGCCAACTTTTTACCGCAATCGGTTTACCTGCACCTGAACCAAATATCGTGCGTTTTCGTATGGGCCGCCATGATGGCGTAGATATCTCACTTCAAGCAAAAGCGCCTGGCTCTGATTTGGTGACTAACACAGTTGATCTCACCGTTGAATTTGCTGCAGCCCTTGGGCAACGCAAAGAGGCTTACGAGCGATTGCTCGATGCCGCAATTCTTGGTGATCACTTCCGCTTTACACGTATCGATGCGGTATTGCAGTCATGGCAGATTCTCGATGAAGTTCTAAAGAACCCGACGACTCTGCATCCATATAGTCAGGGTGCATGGGGTCCTGATGAGGCACTTCAGATGGTTCCTGGTGGATGGAGAACTGTCGGCACATTGGCCGATAAAACACCTTAATCCCGGGCCTGGCCACTACGGTGCTTATAGCGGCCTAAGAAATCAGCTTTCATCTCGGCGAAATTGCCATCGAGGAGTGCTTGTCGCATCTGATCCACTAAGCGCACGATAAAGCGCTCATTATGGATAGTTGCAAGGGTTGCAGCGATGATTTCTCTGCCGCGGAATACATGGTGCATATAAGCCCGTGTGTAGTGCGTACACGTGTAACAGTCACATTCATCGTCAATGGCCGTGAAATCGCGCTTGTAGGCGCTATTAGAGAGGTTAAAACGCCCTTCCATCGTGTACACAGCACTTGTACGTGCAATTCTGGAGGCTAATACGCAATCAAATGTATCGATGCCGTTTTCAACCCCCACAAAGAGATCTTCTGGGGCACCGATTCCGAGTAGATGCTTTGGTTTGCTTTCGGGCAGTATGTGATTGACCCACGAAACGATTGTTCCCAGTGAATCTTTATCGAGCGCCCCACCAATACCAAAGCCATCAAAGGACTGTCCGGATGATTCCAGGCCTCCTATATCCCGCGCAGCTTTCTTTCGCAGATCTTCATAGTGAGCCCCTTGGATAACACCGAAAAGGGCTTGGTAGGCCTTGGTGGATCGCTCATCTGTTAATCGCTTATGTTCATCTAAACAACGAATGGCCCAGGCATAGGTGCGATCCATCGCCAACTCTTGGTAGCGACGGGTGTTATGCAAAGTCGTGCACTCATCAAAGGTAAAGATGATGTCGGCACCGATTTGATGTTGGACATTCATGGAAATCTCGGGGGTGAAGCGGTGCATCGAGCCATCTATATGGGATTTAAAAGTTACACCTTCATCATCAACATGGGCTAGGCGTTCTTTATTATCTGCAATGACATCATCTCGGCGAAATGTTTGGGCATCCATCGCCAATACTTTTTTAAATCCCACGCCCAGGGAGAGAACTTGAAAGCCACCAGAGTCGGTAAAAGTTGGGCCAGGCCAGTTCATAAATTGGGCAAGTCCGCCAGCCTCATCTAAGACATCAGAGCCGGGTTGCAGGTAGAGGTGATAGGCATTTGCTAGAAGTGCTTGAGCCCCAAGAT
Organism: Actinomycetales bacterium; assembly: GCA_018969355.1. Classification (GTDB taxonomy): domain Bacteria; phylum Actinomycetota; class Actinomycetes; order Nanopelagicales; family Nanopelagicaceae; genus Planktophila. The sequence continues at coordinate 970 of JAGWYO010000006.1, read as the reverse complement.
CTGCCATGGCTTCAGGCAGAACAGATTTAACGCTGGCCTTAGTTCCCACTGGAATAAAAGCTGGGGTGTGGATCGCGCCGTGGGGAGTAGTGATAGTTCCAACGCGAGCCATAGAACCCTCGTGGCTTGATGTAATCTCAAAGGAGAAACCCGTACTCAATGGCTAAACCTTTCTAGAGATTAAAAGTAGTTGAAGCTTCAACAGTTAGCGTAGACTGATAACTATGGCAGGTGAAAACGCTACCGCACCCCGGTGGCTCAATACTGGCGAAATGAAGGCATGGCGCCGTTACATCATTGCCAGCCGTCGCTTATTAGAGGCCCTCGATAGTGATTTAGTTGGCCATGATTTATCAATGCCAGATTACGAAATCTTGGCCCAACTCAGTGATGCCCCAGATCGTAAAATGCGAATGTGTGAACTAGCAGAGAGCGCCTTGCTCTCGCGCTCGCGTTTATCGCATCGTATGAAAGTGATGGAAAAAGCTGGCTGGGTAAAGCGCGAGGCATGCCCTTCAGATAAACGCGGATACTTTGCAGTGATGACAGCCAAGGGCTGGAAAGCGATTGTGGCCGCAGCCCCTGATCATGTGGAGAGTGTGCGCACCAGATTTGTTGATCATCTATCAAAGGCTGATTTAGAGGTTATATCAACGATATTTGCTCGGGTCGAGGAGTCACTGCGCAAAGAAGTTAGTCAGGAGTAAGTTTTTTTAAATAAAAGTTTGCACAAAAAAACCCGCCACATAGAGTGGCGGGTTTTTTATAATTGCTAATTACTTAGCAGCTGCCTTCTTGCGACGGCGCTTCTTTGGAGCAGCTGCTGCAGCTGCCTTCTTACGGCGACGCTTTGGAGCAGCCTTCTTAGCTGCTGCCTTCTTACGGCGCTTCTTTGGAGCAGCCTTCTTAGCTGCTGCCTTCTTACGGCGCTTCTTTGGAGCAGCCTTCTTAGCTGCTGCCTTCTTACGGC
>JAGWYO010000078.1 GCA_018969355.1 Actinomycetales bacterium | reverse complement strand
GACACGTTCTAATTGTGAAATTGGTGCGGCAATTTCTTCAGCAGTTTGATCGTGCAATAAGCGACCCAAAAAGCGCGAATATGAACGGCGTGGCAAAAGAATAGTTAATTCAACATCAGACTTTTCGGTCTTGCGGATTGCATAGTCGAGTGCCGAGTTTGCAATGCGACGATCTGGGCAATCAATGAGATCTAGCTGCACATCTTCTAGCGCTTCAGATTTAGCCCACGCCTGTTGGATAGCTTCTGCACGACGATCGTCGATCACGAAATGAACTGCGTTAATTGAATGAGGTTTAAGACTCCGTGCATAGCGCACTGCACCTACAGTTGCGATATCTACACTATCTATAAAGATTGTTACTTTATGACGAGATATTGAAGTTGCACGTTCTTGATGTGAATTAACAGTGAGAGCACTTTGTTCACGTTCATATTGCCGACGTAATCGCAGAAAAGTTATAACAAGTATGGGTGCCGTTAGAAGTACTAACCACGCGCCTTCCGTGAACTTGACTATGGAGAAGATAATGACAATCAGTAAAGAAACTGAGCCAGCGAGGCCATTGATGAAAACTTTTAATTTCCAATTTTTTGGTTTTGTTCGCAGGAAATAGCGAGACATACCGAATCCAGCAAGAGTAAAGCCGGTGAAAACGCCAAGTGCGTAGAAAGCAACAAGGTGTTCAACCGAACCTGCAGTGATTGCAACGAGGAACATTCCACCGCCTGCAAGCAACAAGATTCCGTTTGAAAAAGCTAAGCGGTGTCCGCGCTTTGTTAATTGGCGCGGGAGATATCCATCAGTTGCTACGAAATTCACCAAAATTGGGAAGGCGCTATATGTTGTATTTGCTCCTGCAAAGAGAATAAGCATGGTGGCTGCCTGGACCAAGATAAACATGACTGTGCCAAAGCTGCCGCTTCCAACTGCTGCTTTGGCGATCTGTGAAATTACCGTTGGCACACCGCTTTCGTATGGCATGGCATAAATGTGATGAGCAAAGTATGAAACGCCAAGAACTAGGGTTCCAAGCAGAGTACTCATAATCACAAGAGTGCGCTTTGCATTGACGTGTTCAGGTGTTTTGAAAAGTGCAACCCCATCTGAAATCGCTTCAAGTCCCGTGAGAGATGAACCACCATTGGCAAATGCGCGGAGCAAGATAAATATTGCAGCAAAGGTGAGCAATCCTTGTTCTTGTCCAAGCGGAATTTGGCCTGGAAGATCAGTATCAAGAACGGGAAGAGTTCCGTTTGCTAAACGATAGAGACCCATACCAAAGACAATGAACATGCACCCCACGAAGAAATATGTGGGGAAGGCAAATGCTTTTCCGGCTTCTTTAACACCACGAAGGTTTCCGTAAGTCAAGAGGATGATTACTGCAAAAATCATTGGCATCTTGTAAGGCTCTAGTGATGGGAAGGTAGAAATAATCGCTGCCACGCCTGCAGCGGTTTGAATTGCTAATGTGACGATGTAATCGAGCATCAAGGCTACTGCGGCAATTTGTGCAACGACCGGCCCAAAGTTGTCACGCGAAACTATGTATGCCCCACCAGTTTTTGTGTAAACATCAATGACATTGCGATAAGAGAGGGTAATCAGAATCAAAATTGCCAAAACAACAGCAGTCATTGGCATCAAAATTGCAAAAGCAGCAAGACCAAAAGCTGGTAGCAAGGCAATTAATATCTGTTCAGAACCGTAAGCAGATGATGAGATGCAATCTGAAGACAAGATTCCTAGCGCATATCGCTTACCAAGACGTTGGTGGCTGAGCGTGTGACGATTGAGCGCACCACCAAGAAAGAATCTCTTGATTTTGTAAGAGATGGGATCTTTCACATGTGCATGATCTGTGAGTGCCACAGGTTGAGGTGCATCATCCGTCCAAGACTTCGCCACAACTTCTCCCTTTGGTGTTGCATCTAGTGCAATACCTCTGCGCAGGTCTCTATTCTAGATGA
>JAGWYO010000077.1 GCA_018969355.1 Actinomycetales bacterium | reverse complement strand
GGTGGCTTTGCAACACCGCGACGGCGCTCCTTTGGCTTTGCGTAAATACTTAGAGCCTCTTCAAGTGTCATCGTAAATAGATGATCCTCACTTGGCAGAGTGCGTGAATCTGTGCCAGCTTTCAGATATGGACCGTAACGACCATTTTGAACAGTGATCTCTTCACCTGCACCGTTAACGCCAAGTACTTTTGGAAATGATAGAAGTTGTAGCGCATCTTCATATGTAACGGTATCTAGAGTCATTGTTGACAATAGTGATGCGGTTTTTGGCTTTGGAGCATCAGCTTTCTTCTTTTTCTTTTTCCCAGTTGCGGTTAACTCAACCGGCTCTTCTGGCAAAACTTCGGTTATGTAAGGGCCAAAGCGTCCACTCTTGGCAATGATCGGCAGATTGGTCTCTGGATCAATTCCAAGTTCACGTTCACCTGATGGTGCTTCTAGTAATTCAATTGCTTTTGCAAGGGTTAGCTCGTCGGGTGCAAGTGACTCTGGAATGTTTGCCATCTTGCGCTCTTCGCCTTCAATGTTTTGCTGCAGGTAAGCACCGTACCGTCCAACACGGATTTCGATCTCCGGGGAAAGGTTCATGGTGTTTGTTGCACGAGCATCGATAACGCCAAGATCTGCCGATAATTCATTAAGTCCAGGCTGGCCATCAACGCCGTAAAAGAAGTCCCGCAGCCAATCAACTCGGCCCGCTTCACCGGCTGCGATCTTGTCTAAGTCCTCTTCCATGGAAGCGGTGAACTCGTAATCAACCAACTTTGTGAAATGTGTTTCTAGTAGACCTGTTACAGAGAACGCTAAGAATGTTGGCACAAGTGCACGACCGCGTTTGTACACATAACCACGATCTTGAATTGTTTGAATAATTGAAGCAAATGTTGATGGACGACCGATACCTAGCTCTTCAAGTTTTTTAACAAGGGTTGGTTCGGTGTAACGAGCAGGAGGTTTGGTCTCATGGCCTTCACAGGTGTACTCATCGACCTTAACTCTTTGCCCAACGGTCATTGCTGGTAGGCGCTTATCTGCTGATTCTTCATCCTTATTGTCATCGGTAACAATCTCATCGTATGCCGCAAGGAATCCTGGAAAGGTAACGACAGAACCGTTTGCACGGAAGATTGTTTTCTTGCCATCGTTGGTGGTTGCATCAAAGTCAACGCGCATCTGCATCTTTTTGGCATCTGCCATTTGGGAAGCAACGGTGCGCTTCCAGATTAGATCGTAGAGCGCGAACTCATCACGTGACAATTCTGGTGCTAACTCGCCAGGGGTTTTAAATGAGTCACCTGCTGGACGGATCGCTTCGTGAGCTTCTTGCGCATTCTTTGATTTACCTTGATACACACGTGGTGCGTCGGCAACATGGTCTGCGCCATATAAAGCCTTTGCAGCTTTTCGCGCAGCATCGATTGCTTGTTGCGACAGGTTGATGCTGTCGGTACGCATGTAGGTGATGTATCCGTTTTCATACAAACGTTGTGCAACGCGCATCGTGATCTGTGCGCCCCAACCAAGTCGGCTACCTGCATCTTGTTGCATAGTCGATGTTGTAAATGGTGGCTTTGGACGTTCAGTACGTGGGCTTTCTTCCATGGACTTAACGGTTAAATCGCTAGATTTAAGGCTATCTACAAGGCCTTTAGCCCCTGCTTCATCAAGTAGCAAAATGTTTGCAAGAGATTTTTCTTTTATAAGGCCATCTGTTCCGAAGTCACTACTACCCGCCATTTTTATTCCATCGACTTCTAGCAAACGTGCGTTGAAACCAAGTGCGGTGACTGCGGCTAGATCCCACCAACCGCTTGAAATAAAGGCCATGCGTTCACGTTCTTTTTCAACGATCAATCGTGTAGCAACTGATTGCACACGACCTGCTGAAATACGTGGCATAACTTTCTTCCACAGAACAGGAGATAGTCGGTAACCAAATAAGCGGTCTAATACGCGACGGGTTTCTTGCGCATCGATTAAGTGATAATCCAAATCGCGGGTGTGTTCTAC
>JAGWYO010000030.1 GCA_018969355.1 Actinomycetales bacterium | reverse complement strand
AGCTTTAACCTTCCTTTCCGTGGCGGCGGTGGCTTGAACTCATCTCAAACAGTGGATGCTCAATCTGCGTATCAAACAATGATGACGATGATGCCAACTTTCCTCTCTGGAACTAACTGGGTCATGCACACAGCTGGCTGGTTAGAGGGCGGTCTTGTTTCATGCTACGAGAAGTTCGTAGTTGATATTGAAATCCTTCAATCGCTGATGACTGAGTTCACTCCGCTTGAATTTAGCGTCGAATCCCTAGCCTTCGATGCTCACGTTGAAGTCGGCCATGGCGGTCACTTCTTAGGAGCAGCCCACACCATGGAGCGATTCCGTGACTGTTTCTACCGCCCATTTTTAACAAATAGCGATAACTATGAGCGTTGGATGCGCCTTGGCGCTAAGGACACCAAGGCACGTGCTGCAGAGATTTATTTGAAAAAACTTGACGAGTATGTGCAACCCGAGATGGATCCACGTATGAAGCAAGAACTCGATGAGTTTGTAGCAATGCGCAAGAGCCAACTAGATTAAGTAAATGGTCGCAACGCTCTATATCGATGGTGCTTGGAAAAGCGCATCTGATGGTGGGGCACACGATGTGCACAGTCCCCATGATCAAAGTGTTGTTGCAACTGTTTCACAAGCCACACAAGATGACGTTCTAGATGCCATTACTGCTGCCCGCACATCTTTTGATTCAGGAATCTTTACTTCTTGGAGCTTTGAGCAGCGCAGTGCATTAGTTGCAAAGATTGCCGACATTCTTGAACGTGATTTAAGAGCAATTGCTAAAAAAGAAAGTGATGACACTGGAAAGCGCATCATTGAAGCCGAATATGACATCGCTGATGTCATCGCTACATTCCGCCACTTTGCAGCCCTTGGTTTAAAACAACATGATCGCGTTGTAGATGTGGGAATTTCTCACGTGAATAGCCGCATCGTTCATGAACCTCTGGGTGTGTGCTCTCTCATTGGTCCGTGGAACTATCCGCTGCTACAAATTGCATGGAAAGTTGCACCTGCCTTAGTTGCTGGCTGTTCTTTCATTGTTAAACCATCTGAACTCACTCCACAATCTGCCATTGCACTTATGCAAGCCATAGAAGAGGCTGGCACACCAAAAGGCGTTGCAAACTTAGTTCTAGGTCCAGGATCTGTCGTTGGTCACCATCTCATTAATGATCCACGCGTTGACATGGTTTCCTTCACTGGCGGCCTCACCACTGGTCAAACAATCATGAAGGCGGCAGTTGCAACGGTGAAGCGCTTGGCCCTTGAGCTAGGTGGAAAGAATCCACATATTATTTTTGCTGATGCAGATATTGATGCAGCAATCGATAACGCAGTAACGGCCGCGTTTTTGCACTCTGGCCAAGTCTGTTCTGCTGGAACACGCTTAATTGTTGAGCGCTCCATTCATGATCGCGTCGTTAAAGAAATAGTGCGCAGAGCGGCTCAGATTCGTCTGGGTGGGCCGGATGATTTAAGCGCTGAGACCGGACCACTTATTAGTAAGTCACATTTAGAAAGTGTTACTACATATGTTGAAAAGGGAATTGCTGAAGGTGCCAGATTATTAGTCGGTGGTAAGCGCAGTGAAAAAAGCGAGCATGCAAAGGGTTGGTATTTCTTACCAACAGTTTTAGATAACTGCACTACACAGATGTCGTGTGTTCAAGAAGAATCTTTTGGTCCTGTCATGACAGTGGAAGTCTTTGATAACGAGAAAGAGGCAATTGCTATTGCTAATGACACACCATTTGGTCTCTCAGGTGGGCTGTGGTCAAAGGATGCAGACAAAGCTGCTCGAGTGGCTAGCGCACTTCGCCACGGAACAATCTGGGTCAATGACTTTGGACCCTATAAGCCAGCTGCTGAATGGGGCGGATACAAGCAATCGGGCATAGGCCGTGAATTAGGCGAGCATGGATTGGGCGAATACCTTGAAATCAAACACATTTGGATTAACAATGCTCCTAGTAAATCTGGCTGGTTTTTAGATCGGGGAGAAGGATAAATGGTTTCTGGCGCACCCATGATTTCTGTTAAGAATCTTTGGAAAGTATTTGGCGCCAATGCTGACAAGGTAGTTGGCTCTCCACTTGTAAACCTGTCTCGTTCAGAGCTTCGCGCACAAACCGGAAATACCATTGCCGTTCGCGATGTTTGCTTCGATGTTGCACCAGGTGAAGTCTTCGTAGTGATGGGTCTATCAGGATCAGGTAAATCAACTCTTGTGCGCTGTATGACTCGATTGATTGAACCAACGCAAGGCTCTATGACTTTTGAAGGCGAAGATATTCTAAAAGTTGATAACGCCCGCCTGCGCGAACTTCGCAAGACTCGATTCTCCATGGTCTTTCAGCACTTTGGTTTATTGCCACACCGCAATGTTATTGACAATATTGCTTACTCTCTTGAAATTAATGGCATTAACAAAGCTGATCGACATAAGCGCGCTAATGAAGTAATTGAACTCGTTGGTTTGCAAGGCTATTCGCACGCATATCCAGAACAACTCTCTGGTGGCATGCAACAACGCGTTGGTTTAGCACGTGCATTGGCAGTAGACCCACACGTTCTCTTCTTAGATGAACCTTTCTCAGCACTTGACCCGCTTATTCGCCGCGATATGCAGCAAGAAGTCATCCGTTTGCACCATGAACTTGGCAAGACAATGATTTTTATAACTCACGATTTATCCGAGGCAGTAAAAGTGGGTGATCGTATTGCAATCATGCGAGATGGCGCCATCGTCCAAATTGGAACACCTGAGGATTTAGTAGCTCATCCTGCAGATGAATACGTGGCTAATTTTGTGCGCGATATAGCTAAGTCGCACGTTCTGACTTTGAAGCATTTAGCAAGAAAAGCAAAGCCAGGAGAAGACACAGATGGTCCAGAACTTGCCGCCAACACCATCATTCGCGAAGCGGCCCAAGTAATTTTGAAATCCCATAAACCAGTACGGGTCAATGACAATGGCGCTGCCCTTGGAATTGTTTCTAGCGAGGATGTTTTGCGGTTAATTTCTGGTGGGGCTTAATGAAGGTTCGTAAGTCCTATCTACTCTTAGGCTCAGTAACAATCTGGATTCTGCTGGGGCGATTGCTCCATGGCAAAAATACTTTGCAATTAGATACTTATGAAAATACATCCTTTACTAGTTTTGTTGGTCAAAAGGCGCTTGATCTTCGAGGCAATAGAACTGAAAGTCCAGCCTTTATCTACTTTTTTAACCCGATTCGCGGGGTGATTGATGGTTTTGTTCAACTCATTAGAAATCTCATAGCAGTCCCAGCACCTAACTCAGTTATTCCAGTCATTGGTTGGCTTGGTGTAGTAGGAATCATTGCATTTGCTGTTTATGCAACAAGTCAGTGGCGAACTGCGTTGCTGTCGGTCTCACTCCTACTTGCATGCGGTGCTTTGGGAATGTGGCAGTTCACGATGGACTCCATTGCAATGACTTTGGCAGCTGTTCTACTTTCATTAGCAATCGGAATTCCGCTAGGCATTTGGGCAGGATTATCTGATCGAGTACTTAAAATCCTGACCCCCTTTTTAGATTTAGCACAGATTTTGCCGACTCTTGTATATATGGCACCTATTGCACTTGTCTTTATGATCGGTGCGGCCTCGGCCACCATCGCAACAATGATTTATTCCATTCCGATTGCCATTCGCATTACTAGCCATGCAATTAGAAACTTGAATCAATCACCGGTAGAGGCTGCTCAGTCTATGGGCTCGACTCAAAAGCAGACTCTGACAAAAGTTCAAATCCCGATGGCCAAACAGATGATTGTTTTAGGTATTAATCAAACTGTTATGGCTGCAGTTTCCTTCGTTGTAGTTGCTGCACTCATTGGAGCCCCTGGACTGGGCAAACCAGTTATTGAGGCGTTAATTATTCGAAACGTTGGGCAAGGATTTGTGGCTGGTTTTGCAGTGGTTTTCTTAGCTATTTTGCTCGATCGTAGTACTAGTGCTGCAGCCAAGCGCCAAGATTCATTTATCCCACCCACCGAAAAGCAGATTAAACTCAAGCGAATCACGCTTATTGGGAGCGCTTTACTTGCCGTTGTGTCAGTCTTTCTCTCTCGCACAATGCTGTGGGCAGCAGTTTGGCCAAAAGAAGTAAGCATTGCCCCTCAAGTTGCAAAAGTTACTAACAATGCAACAGCATGGATCCTAGAAAACCTCAAGATATTTACAGTTGGATTTAAAGATTTAATCTCATATTCGATTCTCAATCCACTGGAATCCCAGTTATCAGCCTCGCCTTGGTATGTAACAGTTGCAATGATTATTGCTCTTGCCCTCATTATTGGTGGAACCCGAATTGCGATTTTGGCATTTGTTTTAGCAATGGCCATTGTTTTATCTGGTCTTTGGTATGAAGCGATGCTCACTCTCACACAAACAATTGTTGGGTGTTTGCTCACCATGATTGTTGGAATTGCACTTGGTATTTGGACTGGGCGCAGTGATCGAGCTGAACGTGTGCTGCGTCCATTTCTTGATGCAGGACAAACACTTCCAGCATTTGTTTATTTGGTTCCGATGTTGGGTTTATTTGGCCCAACACGTTTTACAGCCATAGCCACAGGTATCGTCTATGCAATTCCAGTTGTTGTGAAGATTGTGTGTGAGGGAATCCGCGCGGTGCCACACTCACTCGTTGAAGCCGCGACTGCCGCAGGATCAACAACTCGCCAAATCATCACTAAAGTGCAGCTGCCTGCGGCAAAGAAAACAATTTTGCTGGCAACTAACCAAGGCTTGATCTATGTTTTGGCAGTAGTTGTCATTGGTGGATTCGTTGGTGCTGGTGGTCTTGGATACTTAGTTATCGTTGGCAACTCCAAGCCAGAGCTGCAAGGCAAGGGACTTATTGCAGGCGCAGCGATTTTGTTGCTAGGAGTTATTTTTGACCGGATTATGCAGGCCGGTGCTCGCCGTTCCTCATAAATTCCTTCGAAATAGCCCCTTGTAGTGCTAGTACTGAGTCCACACTCGTCCTAGGCTATGGGCAAAACTTATGACTCTTTAGGAGGGTTAATGAAATCACTATTCGGTCGCCGCTCGGCAATCGTTACTGTCGCAATTGCAGCAGCACTTGTACTTTCAGGGTGCAGCAAGAGCGTTAACGATTCTGCAGGCGGAGCCTCAGGAGACTGTGGTTCTTGGGCAATTGCAATGCACGCATGGGGCGGTTACACAGCTTCAGCTCAAGTAGTTACAGAAGTAGCAAAGCAAGAATTGGGTTGCACAATCACTCAGACAACTCTAGATGAGGGCCCAACTACTTATGATGCAATGGAAGCTGGAACAATCGATGTAATAATTGAAGATTGGGGCGGCGGACGTTGGAAGGATTGGACTGATCGCGGTGCGGTAGTTGAAGCTGGCGAAAACGGAAACATTGGAATTATCGGTATGTATGTCGCTCCCTGGATGGTTGAAAAGTATCCAGACATCACAGACTCAAAGAACTTGAACAAGTATGCATCTCTATTTAAGACTGCAGACTCAGGTGGCAAGGGTGCTTGGTTTGAAGGCCCTGCTGGTTACACAACTATCGGTGAAAAGATGGTTGCTGCTAACAAGTTGAACTTCAAAGTTATCTTCTCAGGTTCAGAAGCAGCTCTTGTTGATGGCTTCTTGAATGCAGAAAAGAACAAGACACCATTCATTGGTTATGCATGGCAGCCTTGGACACTTCACTCAAAGCTTCCAACACTAGAAGCAGCTCGCGTTAAGTTCCCTGCTAATGACTGGAGTAAGCCAGAGGAAGCAAGTGGTCTAACCGACTACCCATCAACACCTCTCATCAAGTTGATCTCAAAGAAGCTCAACGATGCTAATAATCCATTTACTTCACTTGTTAAGAACTTTAAGTGGACTAATGCTGATCAAAACGGTGTTGCTGCCGACCTTGAAAGCGGAATGACAGCAGAAGAAGCAGCTAAGAAGTGGATTGCTGCTAACACTGCCACTGTTAATTCATGGCTAGGTAAGTAAGAAAAATACTCTAAAGCGCAAGGCCCTTACTTGGTGGAAATCACTAAGTAAGGGCCTTGTTTTATTAGTAGACTTCTTGCCATGAGCGCGCACTATGACTACATCATCGTTGGTGGGGGCTCAGCGGGCTGCGCATTAGCTAATCGATTAAGTGAGAATCCCAACCACAAAGTTCTAGTTCTTGAAGCCGGACGTCGTGACTGGATCTGGGATGTCTTTATTCATATGCCAGCAGCGTTAGCTTTTCCCATCGGAAGTAAGTACTACGACTGGATGTATGAATCAGAGCCAGAACCTTATATGAATAATCGCCGCATTTATCACGCACGCGGCAAAGTATTAGGTGGATCTTCCTCCATCAATGGACAGATTTGGCAGCGCGGCAATGCCATGGATTATGAGCGCTGGTCTAAAGATGAAGGAATGGCTAATTGGGATTATGCCCACTGCTTGCCATATTTTAAAAAGATGGAGAACTGTTTAGCAGATCCTAAGTCTCCATTTCGTGGAGATGATGGCCCACTTAAACTAGAGCGCGGACCAAGTAAGGGACCACTCTTTGCCGCATTCTTTAAAGCAACTGAGCAAGCAGGCTATCCACGCACCGATGATGTCAATGGTTATCGCCAGGAAGGCTTTGCCGCCTTTGATCGCAACGTCTACCGTGGTCGCAGGTTAAGTGCTGCTCGTGCTTACTTATATCCAGTAATCAAGCGCAAAAACTTGACCGTTAAAACCCGTGCACATGTAACCAAGGTTTTATTTGATGGCACAACTGCCACCGGTGTTGAAGTAGTTATCCGCGGCAAGAAGCATGTTTTTACTTCACGTGAAGTTGTTTTATCTGGTGGCTCTATTAACACTCCGCAGATCCTGCAACTCTCAGGTGTTGGTAAAAAGGAAGATCTAGAAAAACTGGGCATTACAGTTGTAAAGGATCTGCCAGGAGTGGGTGCAAATCTGCAAGATCACCTTGAGGTCTATGTTCAATACAAGTGTAAGCAACCTGTCACACAACAACCCATTACGCAGTTCTGGCGTCGTCCATTCATCGGCGCGGCATGGTTATTCTTTAGGAAAGGCCCTGGCGCTACCAACCAATTTGAAGCTGGCGGCTTTACACGAAGTAATGAAGATGTTGCCTATCCCAACTTAATGTTTCACTTCCTACCCCTTGCCATTCGCTATGACGGCACGGGCGATACTCGTGGTCATGGCTATCAAGTCCATGTGGGGCCTATGTATTCAGATGCTCGCGGTTGGCTCAAGATCAAGAGCACAGATCCTTTTGAAAAACCAGCCATTCAATTTAATTATCTCTCTACCGATCAAGATCGTCGTGAATGGATTGAGGCAGTTAAAACTGCGCGAAACATTTTGACTCAGCCAGCGATGAATGATTTCAATGCCGGTGAATCATCCCCTGGTTCATCTGTTACTACGGATGAGGAGATTTTAGAGTGGGTCAGAAAAGATGCCGAGACTGCGCTGCACCCATCCTGCACAGCCAAGATGGGCACCGATGCTATGTCTGTCGTTGATCCGCAGACAATGAAAGTCCATGGTGTTGAGGGACTTCGCGTGTGTGATGCATCCGTATTCCCATATGTAACTAATGGCAATATCTATGCACCAGTAATGATGGTTGCAGAAAAGGCAGCAGATTTAATCTTAGGCAAAACTCCATTGCCTGCTGAAAACATCGAGTTCTATCGCCATGCCAAGTGATGAGCTCGCGCCATCATCTGTTGCGCGGGTAAAGGTTCAAGCAACTGATAGCAATGCCACGTCGTCAGATTCAGTTGTTGTTGAAGAGCCCCTTGAGATTCGAATGAAGCGGGGTACAAATGAAGATCAATTGGGCATCACCATGCGCACACCAGGTGCTGACCTAGAACTTGCTGCAGGTTTTTTGTGGGGAGAAGGTTTTCTTCAATCTGCTGATGAGTTAATTTCAGTAAAGGTGTGTGCTGATAAATCACTCTCACTGCGCCAGCGTGCCAATGTCGTTATTGCAGAGGTGGCAGAGAACGCAGAAGAAGCAGTTCGCATCCTTGAGCGACGTTTTACCATTACATCTGCCTGTGGCGTGTGTGGTTCAACAAGTATTAGCGATTTACACAAGCGTGGTGTTAAGAGGGTAGAGAGCGCCAAACACAGCATCCAAGAGTTAGCCCAGATGGTGGAACTCCTAGATGGTCGTCAAAAGATCTTTGAAAAAACAGGTGGATTACATGCGGCAGCATTAGTTAATCCAGAAGGTGTTGCAGTGTGGGTACGTGAAGATGTGGGACGTCATAACGCAGTCGATAAAGTAATTGGTGCAGCCCTGATGGATAAGAAGTTGCCGTTGGCTGATTGGACCTTGGTTGTCTCTGGCCGTGTTGGGTATGAGTTAGTACAAAAGGCGGTATGTGCAGGTATTTCTGCATTAGTAGGGGTCAGTGCTCCAACATCGTTAGCAGTTGATTTAGCAGCAGAATTTAATGTCACTCTTCTAGCTTTTGCTCGCGGCGGTCATGCTAAGCAGTACTTACCAAGTTAATTAAGCACACGTATACTCACCCAATGTCATTCCAGCACCCGCTAGATCCGCTCAGCCATAGTGAGCAAGAGTTAATCGTTGCTCACTCTAGAAAAGCGTGGAATCTTCAAGACCATCATCTCTTTGCAATGTTGCAACTGCATGAGCCAACAAAGGCAGAGTTAGCATCTGGTGTAAAACTCGATCGCACGGCACGCGTAACAATCTGGGATCGCAAAAGGGCAGTTGTCAGTGAAGGCCTCATTACAATCGATGGTGTTGCAAAAGAGTTTGTAGAAATTCCTGGAGCTAAATCTCCGGTGAGCGTTGTTGAATCAACTATTGCGCTAGATGTTGTGCGCAAAGATAAATCTGTTCAAGAGGCTCTTGCTCGCCGTGGAATTAATGACATCACAACTGTTCATATGGAGACCTGGCCCATTGGTGCACATATACCTGCGCATCTAGATGATGGTCGCAGATTAATCTGGACACCGATGTGGCACCAGCCAACACCGTATGCCAACTTTTATGCTCACCCCATTCATGGTCTGCATGCAATCGTTGATATCGACGCCGAAGAAGTTGTGGGCCTTGAAGATAACGCTGATGTGCCGATTCCAGCGACACCTGGGCCATATCGCCAATCTCAAACTGGGGGCGATGTAAAACTAAAAGAGCTCACGATTGGCCAACCAGATGGTCCTTCATTTGATGTGCACGGGTGGAAAATCACATGGGAGCGTTGGTCATTTCGCATTGGCTTTGATCAGCGAGAAGGCTTAGTCATCCATGATGTGAATTTTACTGATGAGGGCACACCCCGAAAGATTGCTCACCGCCTATCTATCGCAGAGCTAGTTATTCCCTACGGTGATCCAGCACAGGGTGCTTATCGCAAAAACGCCTTTGACACTGGAGAGTTTGGTTTAGGTAACTTCACTAACTCCTTAACTTTAGGCTGTGACTGCCTAGGCGAAATTGTGTATTTGGATGCAGCTGTCACTGAGGGTGATGGCACAGTGCGCACGATAAAGAACGCAATTTGTATGCATGAAGAAGACTTTGGAATTCTCTGGAAGCACGTGGACGTTGATGGCCACACAGAAGTGCGCCGTGGTCGCCGATTTGTTGCCTCATCCATTGTTACAGTCAATAACTATGAATACGGCTACTTCTGGTATTTCTATCAAGATGGATCAATTGAGTTTGAAGCAAAGCTGACGGGAATCGTTTTAACTTTGGCCGATAAGCCAGGGGCGCATCACCCATCGGCTACAGAGTTAGAACCAGGTTTGTGGGCTCCATATCACCAACATATTTTGTGCGCTCGAATGGATTTAGAGATCGATGGAGTTAACAATTCAGTTGTTGAAATTGAATCTTTTGCTCACCCTGTGGGGGAGAAGAATCCTTATGGTGGGGCATATGAAACACGCGAGACTGTCCTTAAGAGTGAGAGCGCAGCTCAGCGTTTAATTGACCCAATTAAGTCTCGTTTTTGGAAAGTGATTAATCCGAATAAGAAAAATCATGTGGGCCATTCAATTGGCTACAAACTCATCCCTGGTCACACCACCTATCCACTTGCTCACAAAGATTCAGTGCTAGGAAAGCGAGCGGGCTTTATGTATAGCCATGTGTGGGTCACACCAAATACAGAATCAGAGCGCTATCCAGCAGGAGATTATCCATTCCAGCATGAAGGTGGCGCAGGTCTACCTGAGTGGACAAAAAATGATCGCTCTATTGAAAACACTGACGTTGTTCTCTGGCATGTATTTGGAACGAATCACATTCCTCGCACAGAAGATTGGCCAGTCATGCCAGTGGAGCGCACAGGCTTTCACTTAAAGCCATCTGGATTCTTTAAGAGAAGTCCTGCGATGGATGTTGCACCATCCGAAGCCGTTGATACATCGTGCGATTGTTAAAGATTCGCGCCTACCTGAAAGCGGCTCACTTTGGGCCAACCATGCTTATTACGCTCATCTCCTTTGTTATAGCCACGCGCCTTTGGTGGGAAGGTCCGGCATATGTCATTGCTTTCACGGTCTTTCTGGGTCAATTGATCATTGGTTGGAGTAATGATCTCTATGACTTCGACGATGATGTAAAACACAATCGAACTAATAAGCCTTTAGTTGCAGGCACAATCACGCCAGAAACCTTACGTAGAACAACTTTTATATTCATTCCTATTGCAGTGATTGCGAATCTGATTGGCCCCCTGGGGTTAAAGGGTGGAAGTGTGTATTTGTTAGGTGTGGGATGTGGAATTGCATACAACTTCTACTTTAAATTCTCTCCTCTTTCACCACTTGCCTATGCAGTGGCATGTGCGGCTCTACCAGCATCGATTTATTTTGCAGTTGATCGCACACCACCCCTGTGGGTGTTAGCTGGTGGATCATTGTTAGGTGTGGGATTTCATTTCTTGAATGTATTAAAGGATATAGAAAAAGATCAGAGTAGTTCTATTAATGGTCTTCCGCAGATAGTTGGTAAAAAGGCTTCAGCTATTATTGCCACAGCTTTAATTGCAGCTGCAATCCTGATCGTACTTAATCGCTAACGGTAATCTCAATTTGATAAATCTTGCTTGGATCATCTGAGTTAACTACTTTGACCGTGGTGGCACCAGCTGCAAGTGCTTTAAATGCAGGGTTAGTAACATAGCCACCTTGGTCACCGCCGGGAATGAAGGAAACAACCCCATCGGTTAATACTTCAGCGCTCCATTTAGCTGGGTCGCTAACAGTTAAAACAATGGAATTGCCCACCCGCACCGAAACATCTGTTGTCGTTGTGGGATCAATCATTACTGGTGGAAGAACTCTTGCCACAGGTTTGCCACTAGCTGTGACTGTCTTTAAGCCTTTTGCCACAGCCACCAACTGGGCATAGGTAATTCCACCAAAACCTTGGACTTGAATCTCAGTGGCGCTATATGGCTTGATAGCTTTTGTTGTATAGAGTAAATATCCACCCACACGTGCAATATCTTCAGTTCCACATCTTTTAAATGCAGCTGCTGAAATTTGAGTGGGATCACAGTAGGCATAGACCTTAGCTTTGATTCCATTGACTACAACTGTTTTGAGATATTTAGATAATCCAGGATCTGAGCATTGAACGCCAGCCATAGTTTGCATGATTTGCAGGTAGCGCATAGTTCCGCCGTATTGAACAAAAATCCATTCTTCTTCACCTGGTTGGCAGGTCAGAAGTGAAAACTTAGTTGCTTTTAATCCCAGAGTATTACTTGGTTTATACACAGAGTATGTAAGTCCAGTTTGAGAATCTGAGAACTTATCTCCAGAGCCCATGGCAGAGGCTGGTGCCATAACAAGTAGGGCAAGGAATATGCAGATTACCTTCTTCACAGGAGATAACTTAGCGCCCATCTCTGTCATATTCATTTGAAGTGTGGGGGATTTATTGTGGATAACCCAGCCGTTCACGCTCACCCTTACACTTTTCCCATGGAATTACGCTTCACTAACGAGCTCATTGAGTGGCGCGGTCCAGCACCTTTCTATTTCATTCAAACTCCACCAGATATCACTGCAGAGATAAAAGCAGTTGCAGCAGCTAAAACCTATGGCTGGGGAGTACTACATACATATGTCACCATCAATACAACCCAATGGAAAACTGCACTCATACCTAAAGATGGTGCCTATTTAGTTCCTATTAAGAACGCTATTCGTTTGCCCGAAAAGTTAGAGCTAGAGCAGAGAGTTGATGTGAGACTCTCCTTTGATCTCTAGATTGTAGTAACAACACAAAAGCCCCACAGAAGTTAATCTGTGAGGCCTTTGTACTGTAACTCTTGCGTTGTGCAGATCACCGACTAATAGAAACAATAACACAAATTTATCCACAGGAAATTAAATTCCAAAATGTAATAGCACGCAACATCTTTAGGTTCCCACTTGTGTACCGCTGTAGCTCAGCGGATAGAGCAGGTCACCGACTATGGCCATGGGACGCGGGTTCGAATCCCGCCAGTGGTACGCACCCTAAGTAGCCTCACGGTTAGTCGCGTGGGGCTACTTTTATGTCACTACTCTGCGTTACATTTCTTGCATGAGCCTTCGCTTTCGCCGATCATTAAAAATCATTCCTGGAGTTCGGTTGAACTTTAATAAGGATTCAATTGG
>JAGWYO010000005.1 GCA_018969355.1 Actinomycetales bacterium | reverse complement strand
CACCAGCTCAACCTTCGGGCGGTGGCGCACCAGCTCAACCTTCGGGCGGTGGCGCACCAGCTCAACCTTCGGGCGGTGGCGCACCAGCTCAACCTGGAGGATCTCAACCGGGAGGCACTCAACCGGGAGGCACTCAACCGGGAGGATTCCAACCTGGAGGCACTCAACCTGGAGGCACTCAATCGGGAGGCACTCAACCTGGCGGATTCCAACCTGGAGGCACTCAACCTGGAGGCACTCAACCTGGCGGATTCCAACCTGGAGGCACTCAACCGGGAGGATCTCAACCTGGAGGATCTCAACCGGGCGGATTCCAACCTGGAGGCACTCAACCGGGCGGATTCCAACCTGGAGGCACTCAACCGGGAGGATCTCAACCGGGAGGATTCCAACCTGGAGGAGTAGTACCGCCCAATGATTACAAACCACCTGCTGGGGGCGTGAGTGATTACAAACCACCTGCTGGGGGCGTGAGTGATTACAAACCACCTGCTGGGGGAACAACGGATTACAGGCCACCGGTAGGCGGAGTCGCGGCATTGCCAACTGGTCAAGTTAATTCATTTCAGCCAAATCAAGTTGCTGGACTTACGCCAAATCAGATGGCGGCTTTCAATCCCCAGCAATTTGCACAACTAGCACCAAATGCAGTCGGCGCTCTGAACTCACAACAAGTGGGTGCAATGGCACCTGAAGCATTTGCTGGAATGAATGCAAACCAGTTGAAGGCTCTTCCACCTACAGCGATGGCTGGAATGGGAGCACAGCAGTTTAGTCAGCTACCACCTACAGCGATGGCTGGAATGGATGCCAATCAGTTGAAGGCCCTTCCACCTACAGCATTTGCTGGAATGACACCTACACAGTTGGGGCAACTATCAACGACTTCGGTCAAGGCGATGGCTCCACAAGATATTGCACAGTTGTCACCAGAGGCCGTTGCCGGCATGAAGTTGGCACAGGCTAAGAGCATGACAACTGCTCAACTTGCTGCGCTAACACCGGAGCAGGTCGCGAAAATGTCTGCAACTGTGCTCAACGGACTATCTACGGCTCAAAAAGCGGCAATTGTTAAGCCTTAAAAGGTGGATTTTTGGTCAGGAAGTTCTCCAAGAATTTATCGATTGCTAAGAGCCAGGTAAGTGTTCGATTAAATCGAAGGCGCCCCTGGCTCTTTCTTGCAAACGTTTCTTGTCACTAAGGCGACATCTCAGCGTAAGGCTCGCGAAGGACAGTAATATCAGCGCACTTGTAATGCGCAGGTCGTCAGTTCAATCCTGACGGGGGGCTCGTGGTTTTACGAAAGGGGAAATGATGGCTATTTTTCCTTACGATGAATTTGCCGATGCATTGGCAGCCAATGATGAATACATCAAAACTTTCAAGTACTCAGGTTTAACGGGAGTTGCTCAAAAAGGCCTTGCAATTGTTACCTGTATGGATTCACGCATTAATCCCCTCTCAGTTATTGGTATGAACTCAGGCGATGCCAAGATATTACGTAATGCTGGAGCGCGTGTGACTGATGACGTTTTACGTACTTTGGTTTTGGCAACATATTTGTTGGGTGTGAAAAGAATTTTAATCATGCCTCATACCAACTGTCGAATGGCGCAAGTGGATGAAGCGGAGATTCACCGCGAGATAGATACTAAATATGGCATTGACACATCAGAGCTGCAATTCAAAACCGTTGCTGATCAACGAGCTGCATTAATAGAAGATGTGAATGCCGTTCGCACCTATCGCTTACTCAACAAGGGTGTTTCAGTGGGTGGTGCAATTTATGATGTTGCCACAGGAAAAATTACTCCGATTGATTGTTAGTTCGCCGAATCGGTTGGCGGGTAATTGGATAGCTCAGGTCTTCCAGGAACTGCATGATTACAGCGATTACTAACGCGGGCTTTTCTTTTACTAATCCATGCGAAGTTCCAGGGATAATTGCCAACTGCCCCAGCGGCAAGGCCTCATAAAGAGAGATTGTGTGATCGTGAGCAATGACATCGTCATCTCCTGCCATAACTAAAACAGGGCATTGGATGGATGCGATTTCACTCAGAGAGATATCAGGCTCAGTTTTCCAAATTTCATTCATCCGCTTGATTTTTTCAAGCAGAGTATGGGGAGCATCAGGTGAAATTAAGTTGTATTCAGCTTGATCTTCTTCAGAGACATTTGCTTCGTCAAAATCACTTAAGGGTGCGCTGTAATGATAATTAGCCCCAATTGCCACAATTGATTTCACTAATTCAGGCCGCCTAATCGCAACCATTAGGGCGATGATTCCCCCATCGCTATAGCCAATGAGATGAGCAGGCTCTTTTACAACATCTTCTAGGTATGCAATTGCCTCTTGGCATTGAAATTCAAAGTGCAGACTGCCGGGTTGATCTGCGGTGAAACCATGGCCTGTGCGATCGTATGCAAAGACATGAAATTCATCTTCAAGGGGTGGAACCATTAAATAATCCCAGCTAGAAGTCTTGCTCATGCCGCCATGAAGTAGAACTACGGCTTCACCTTCATGATCCCACTCGTAGGAATAGAGCTGATGATTTCGAAGATTGATGTATTCAGGCATTACAACGAATCCATGATGTGACGATTACCGCGATCAAAGGTTAAGTAGTTCCATGTCCAGTCGGCCATTGTGCCAATCTTGTTGCGTCCGCCTAATAAATAGAACAAGTGCAACCACAGCCAGGCATACCACGCTGGAATTCCAGCCATTCGAAAGCCCTTGACTTCAACAATTGCTTTATGGCGCCCGATTGTGGCCATGGAACCCTTATCAATATATTTAAAAGATTCAAGTGGCTGACCATTTGCTAAACGCTTTATTTGCTTGGCAACAAAGCGACCTTGTTGCATGGCAACAGGTGCAACCATGGGGAGAAAGCGTCCATCTTTTCCTTCAAATCCTGCGATATCACCAATTGCAAAGATTCCTGGATAGTGCTTAACCTGCAATGTGTTCTCAACATCAATGCGCGTATTCACGAGTGGTAGATTCAATTTTTCGCCCGCAGGCTCACCTTTAACACCAGCTGCCCAAATAGTTACCTCTGATGCAATGGGATCTGAATTTTTCACGATGATAGATCGTGGCTTTATCTCAGCCACTGCAGTATTGAGACGAACATTGACGCCCAGTTTTTCTAAATCCTTTTTAGCACGGGCAGATAACTTCTCTGAAAACATAGGCAAGATTCGAGCTCCTGCTTCAATGAGGTTTATTCGAATATGTGCTGCAGCATGAGCTTGATCATTTTTAAGTGGGCCACGAACTAATTCAGCAAATGCTCCAGCCATCTCAACTCCCGTTGGTCCACCGCCAACGACTGAGATTGAAAAGATGGTGTCATCTTCAAATCGGCAGAGATCTTCAAATCGGCGCATCACTTCTGCACGAATTGCTAATGCCTCACTCACACTCTTCATTCCAAGAGCGTGTTCAGCAACTCCCGGAATTGAGAAATCTGCTGTAACAGAACCAAGTGCAACGACGAGTTGGTCAAACTCTAAGACCTCAGAGCTATCTAACTTAATAGTTCTATTCTTGTGATCCACTGAAATTGGAGAGCCCATCCGAAATTGAATTCCAGTTTTTCTAAGCGCACCGCGAATTGGATGTGCAACGTGATCTGCTGCAAGTCCTGCGGTGGAGACCTGATAGAGCAAGGGTAAAAAAGTTTGGAAGTTGTGGCGATCCACCACAGTGACATGGGCGAAATCTGCCATAGCCTTTGCGGCCGTGAGTCCACCAAAACCAGCACCGAGTATTACTACTCGTGGCTTTTGAGGTGTCTTTTCCATGGAGTAAGTCTAGGCTTCGCAACATGTCCTCGCCCAATCAAAGCCGCAAGTACCTTGTTACAGGTGCATCGGGCTATGTGGGCGGGCGTTTAGTGCGTGCCCTGGTTGATGAAAATAACGATGTTAGAATATTAGTTCGCGATAAACACAAGATCCTTGGCCAACCATGGGCTTCAAATGTAGATATTTGTGAGGGCAGTGCTGAAAATATTGCTGACATGGACCGGGCGCTAACTGGTGTTCACACAGCTTTTTATCTCTTGCACTCAATTAACTTAGGGCCAAACTTTGATGAGATTGAATCTCAAATGGCGAAAAACTTTGCCCAAGCTGCCCAGCGTGCTGGAGTTTCGCAGATTATTTATTTGGGTGGAATTGCAAACGATATCAACATTAGTAAGCACTTAGCCTCACGGGCAATGACTGGACGATCACTAGCAACTACTTCTGTGCCAGTTCTAGAGCTGCGCGCAGGAATCATTATTGGTTCTGGTTCTGCAAGTTTTGAAATGTTGCGCCATTTAACTCACCGCCTTCCAATCATGACCACACCTAAGTGGGTGATGAATAAAACTCACCCCATTGCAATTAGAGATGTCCTCTATTACTTGAAGGCTGCTGCACAGTTAGAGACTCCAGTGAATCAAATCTTCGATATCGGCGGCCCAGAAGTACTCTCTTATGCCGACATGATGCAAAAGTTTGCAAAACTATCTGGGTTAAAAAAACGCTGGATTATTAAAGTTCCGGTTTTAACTCCAGGGCTATCAAGTTTGTGGATTGGTTTGGTAACACCTGTTCCAACAGCTCTTGCGCGGCCGTTAGTGGGTTCACTGATCAGTGAAGTTGTTGCCGATCCTGCGAAATCAATTGATGCACTCATTCCAAAGCCTGCAGAAGGCTTGATTGATGTTGAAAACGCTATTTCACTAGCTCTTTCTAAGCTCACAACCCATGGCGTTGAAACACGTTGGTCAGATGCTGCGATGCCCACTGCTCCGTGGCAAAAAGCTCAAGGAGATCCTGAGTGGGCAGGTGAAATGGTTTTGCGTGATCGCAGAGAAAGGCTCACTGATGTTCCTGCAGAAAAGCTCTGGAGACAGATAGAGCGAATCGGCGGTGATAACGGCTGGTTTGGTTCAGATTTTCTATGGTGGGCACGTGGAGTTTTAGATCGATTCCTCTTTGGCGGAGTGGGACTTCGCCGTGGGCGCAGAGATCCTGATTTCTTGCGCGTGGGCGAGAGTTTAGATTTCTGGAGAGTAGAAGAGTTAGAGCCAGGTGTGCGATTAAAACTTTATGCTGAAATGGTTTTACCAGGCAAAGCATGGCTAGAGTTCACAGTGTCAAGGGTTAATGGCAGGACAAGGATTGTTCAAGAGGCTACTTTTAATCCTCGTGGACTTGGGGGCCAGATGTATTGGTATGCAGTTGCACCATTTCATTTCTTTGTCTTTCCAACGATGCTAAGAAACATCATCAAGAAAGCTAAGAACAGTGCATGAGTTCACCCCAGAAGTTCAAGCCCTTGCAGCTGAAATTTTGGCATACAGTCTTGATCGCTTAAAAAACGATCCACCGTTAGATGGTCCTCGCACAGCAGAGGATTTATTTAGTGAAGTCGGAAACACCATCACTGCCCGTGGTCTGGGTGGACATGAGGCCTTAGAAGTTTTCACATCTGTCTTAGCCAAAGCCTGTATTTCAACAGATCACCCCCGCAATTTAGCTTTTATTCCATCTGCTCCTAGTGAGTATGCAAACCTTTTTGATTTAGTTGTTGGTGCAAGTGCGCTCTATGGCGGCTCTTGGCAAGAAGGAGCAGGGGCTGTATTTGCTGAAAACCAAGCCCTGCGTTGGATTTCTGATTTAGCACAATTGCCTCAGGAATCAGGTGGAGTTTTTGTGCAGGGCGGAACAATTGGAAATCTTTCAGCGCTAGTTGTGGCACGTGCACAGGGACGAAAGAAGCACCCAGGGGCTTCACGGTGGGTGATTGCTTGTAGTGAAGAAGCACATTCTTCCATTGTTAGCGCTGCACAAGTAATGGATGTTGATGTTTTAAAGGTGCCCGTTGCAGCTCATGGAAAGTTAATGGGGGATGCCGTTGCCCATGCCATTGATCACCTGCATGCAACAACAACGCATCGTGTGTTTGCCGTAGTTGCAACTGCTGGCACAACAAATCTTGGAATCATTGATGACTTACAAGGCATTGGCAGCGCAGCACATGAGCGGGGGATTTGGTTTCATGTTGATGGGGCCTATGGATTAGCTGCGCTGTGTGCTCCATCGGTTCGTTCGCACTTTGATGGGGTAGAGGCTGCTGATTCGCTCATCGTTGATCCACACAAATGGTTGTTTGCGCCCTATGATGCATGTGCACTTATTTATCGTCAGCCCGAACTTGCTCGCCAAGTGCACTCACAACATGCCTCCTATTTAGACACATTAAAAGATGGTGCATTCTCACCTTCTGATTATGCAATTCAATTAACTCGTCGCACACGTGGATTACCTTTTTGGTTTTCCCTTGCCGCCTATGGCACTGATGCATATACCGAAGCGATGGAGCAATCATTAACAGTGGCCCACCAAGCTGCCGAATTAGTTAAAGCACATCCTGATTTAGAGTTAGTATGTGAACCAGAACTTTCAATCGTTGCATTTACACGCAATGGTTGGATGGCACGTGATTATCAAAGTTGGTCTGACAAACTTCTTTCTGATCAAATAGGTTTTATTCCACCTTCATCCCACAAAGGCCAACCAATTCTGCGATTTGCCATTGTTAACCCATGGACAAAAATCAGCGATATTGAAATGATCCTCTCCACCCTGTAAATCCCACATTTTTCCCGCTCACCCGATACGATTTCCCTCATGTCCGCGCAAGAAGAGTCCGCCATGCACGCAGGTCTGAGCGACCTTGAACTGCGCATCTTGGATTTTGAAGCGAGCTGGTGGCGCTATGCAGGGGCTAAAGAGGCAGCGATCAAGGAGCTTTTTGATCTCACTGCTGCCCGTTACTACCAACTTCTCAATGACTTAATCGATCGTGATGATGCGCTAACTGCCTCTCCCATGCTCGTCAAGCGCCTGCGCCGCCTGCGCGAGGCCCGCATGAACACCCGCATCGCCCGCTAAGCCCTCCTTCAGCCGTTTTGCGCCTGGGAAATAACTCCCGTAGATTTGGCGTTAGCACTCTCGGGGTGCGAGTGATAAAGCCCCCGCAAACGAACGATTACATGAAAGTGAGCAGACCTGATGGCAAAGCAGATTGCCTTTAATGAAGAAGCCCGCCGCGGATTAGAGCGCGGAATGAATATCTTGGCCGATGCGGTCAAAGTCACCCTCGGACCTCGCGGACGAAACGTTGTCCTTGAGAAGAAGTGGGGCGCCCCAACAATTACTAACGATGGTGTTTCCATCGCTAAAGAGATTGATCTCGATGATCCATGGGAAAAAATTGGCGCAGAGCTAGTTAAGGAAGTTGCTAAGAAGACAGATGATGTCGCAGGAGATGGAACAACTACCGCAACAGTTTTGGCCCAGGCCCTTGTGCGTGAAGGACTTCGCAACGTTGCAGCCGGATCAAATCCCATGGCCCTTAAGCGTGGTGTGGAAAAGGCAGTGACAGAGATTGTTGCTGAGCTTTTGTCTATGGCTAAAGCCGTTGATTCAAAGGAACAGATCGCAGCAACAGCATCTATCTCTGCAGCAGATGCAACTATCGGCGAGATGATCGCTGAAGCGATGGACAAGGTTGGCAAAGAAGGCGTTATCACTGTTGAAGAGTCCAATACTTTTGGTTTAGAGCTAGAGCTGACTGAAGGTATGCGCTTTGATAAGGGTTATATCTCACCTTACTTTGTAACAGACCAAGATCGTATGGAAGCAGTTCTAGAAGATGCTTATGTATTGATTGTGAACTCAAAGATTGCAAATATTAAAGATCTCGTACCAGTTCTTGAAAAGGTGATGCAATCAGGTAAGCCACTTGCAATCATCGCCGAAGATGTTGAAGGCGAAGCGCTGGCAACTCTTGTTGTGAACAAGATCCGTGGAACTTTCCGCTCAGCTGCAGTCAAGGCACCTGGATTTGGAGATCGTCGCAAGGCGATGCTTCAAGATATTGCCATCCTTACAGGTGCAACTGTTATCTCTGAAGAAGTTGGTCTCAAGCTAGATCAAGCAGGGTTAGAACTATTGGGTCGCGCTCGCAAGGTTGTTATCAGTAAAGATGAAACAACAATCGTTGAAGGCGCTGGCGATGAGGCACAAATTAAGGGCCGCGTCACACAGATCCGTTCAGAGATTGAGAAGAGCGATTCAGATTATGACCGCGAGAAGTTGCAAGAGCGTCTTGCAAAGCTGGCTGGAGGTGTGGCTGTTATCAAGGCTGGAGCTGCAACTGAGGTGGAACTCAAGGAGCGCAAGCACCGCATTGAAGATGCAGTGCGCAATGCAAAGGCTGCAGTTGAAGAAGGAATCGTTGCCGGTGGTGGCGTTGCACTTCTCCAAGCAGCAACAGCAGCATTTAAAAAGTTAACTGGTCTCACTGGTGATGAAGCAACGGGGGCCAAGATTGTTGAATTCGCAATCGAAGCACCTTTGAAGCAGATTGCAATCAATGCAGGACTTGAAGGCGGAGTTGTTGTTGAGAAGGTTCGCCATCTTCCAGCCGGACAAGGTCTTAACGCTGCAACGGGTGAGTATGTGGACATGATCAAATCTGGAATTATTGATCCAGCTAAGGTCACACGTTCTGCGCTACAGAACGCTGCATCTATTGCAGCCCTGTTCATCACAACTGAAGCAGTGATTGCAGATAAGCCAGAAAAGAATCCAGCACCAATGCCACAAGGTGGCGCAGATATGGACTTCTAAGCCTGTTTTTACTTAAGTAAGCCTAACGCCGTCCTCGATTAACGCGAGGGCGGCGTTCTGCTTTACCCTATAGGCATGGCAAAGAAATCATTGGTGAGAAAAGCGCCAAAGGAGAGTTCTAAGAAGAGTGTGTCAAAGGCACCTGCTCCTTTTGATGCAAAAAATCTTGCCCATACTGCAATCTTTGAACAAGCAGAAAAACGTGAACATGTTGGTTCATTTATTAGCGTTGAGTTTGATGATGAGAACCGTGTTGCTACATATCTTTTTCACGCAAACTTAGATGGCTATAAGGGTTGGCGTTGGTGTGTCACTGTGGCAAAAGTTGACGCAGATGCAGCTGCAACTATTTGTGATCTAGTAGTTCTTCCTGGGCCAGATGCGCTACTTGCCCCAGAGTGGATTCCTTATCGCGATCGCATTGTGCCCGGTGATGTTGGCGTTGGTGACATTGTTCCAAGTTCACTCGATGATGCACGTTTAGTTCCTGGGCAATCTGCATTGCCACAGGATGAGGATTTAGATACAGCGATGGCAGTTGAATTAGGATTTGGTCGTGCGCGAGTAATGTCGATTGAAGGCCGTGATCAAGCTGCAAAACGTTGGTATGAGGGAGAGCGCGGCCCACAAGCACCATTGGCACAAGCTGCTCCTAAGCCATGTCACTCTTGTGGATTCTTTCTTCCCATCGCAGGCTCACTACGCGCAACCTTTGGCGTATGTGCAAATGCAATCTCTCCCGATGATGCACGCGTGGTCTCTGTAGATCATGGATGCGGTGCTCACTCGGAAGCGACCTTTACTGACCTGGTGATAAACTAAAGCCCTGACCGCAAACCCCGCGGCTAAACGAAGACACAAAATAATCAAGGAGCCCTCCCCATGCCTACAGGACGCGTTAAATGGTTCTCCCTAGAAAAGGGTTTCGGTTTTATTGCCAATGATGAAGGTGAAGATGTTTATCTAGCCGCTTCATCTCTTCCAGAAGGTGTTGCAACAGTCAAGCCCGGAACAAAGCTTGAATTTAGCATTGCTGATTCACGTCGCGGACCACAAGCACTTTCTGTTCACATCATTGATGCACCTCCATCACTTGCTGAAAATTCACGCACCAATACTGATGATTTAGCTGCGATGATTGAAGACACGATCAAGATTTTAGATCGTGTGGGAAATGGTTTGCGCCAAGGCCGCCATCCATCAGCAGTTGAGGCAGAGCGTTTAGGCCGCGTATTGCGCGGTATTGCATCTGCTCTAGAGGCGTAAATTAAATTCCGCTGCGTTTATTGCGGCGAATTGAATACCGAATACCGGTTAGGCCTAGGCCTGCTCCGCATAGGCAGGTCCAGATGATTTTTGCATCCGCACCTACTGCTAATGCAATAACTAAGGCAATTACCCAGCAAACTACGCCAATTGATACTAGGGTTACAACAGAACCGATATTTGATGCCACAAGAGAAGAGTAATGGGATTGAAGGTTAAAGAGGATGGTAATTGGCGATCATTTCGCCACCGTAATTACAGAATTCTCTTTCCTGCCAATACTGTCTCCAACATAGGTAGTTGGGCCCAGCGTGTGGCCCAAGATTGGCTAGTTCTTGAACTAACTCATAGCGGGACGTATTTAGGAATCGTCACAGCAATTCAATTCACGCCAGTTCTCTTCTTCTCTCTCCATGGTGGAGCCTTAGCTGATCGTTTTAATAAGCGAAGACTCTTAATTGGCACTAATGCACTAGGCGCATTCTCTGCAATGGCCCTTGGCACACTTGTGATAACCAATCACATTGCACTCTGGCATGTCTTTGCACTTGCTGCAGTACTTGGAATTTCAACTGCAGTTGATGCACCAGTTCGCCAAGCCTTTGCTGCAGAAATCGTGGGACATGATGATCTGCCAAACGCTGTAAGCCTTAACTCTGCAAACTTTAACGCTGGGCGATTAGTAGGACCTGCGCTTTCAGGCTTACTTATCGCTGCTTTTGGCACGGGTCCCTCATTTTTGTTCAATGGTCTTTCTTATCTATTTGCTATTGGCGCCCTGATGGCGATGAATGAGAAAGAGTTCTTCCATCAAGATCGACCAAAATCTATGACTAATGTGCGAGAGGGTCTGCGCTATGCACTAGCACGCCCTGATATTTATGTTGTTATGTTGATGGTTTTCTTCCTTGGAACTTTTGGTCTTAACTTTCAGATCTTTAATGCATTGATGGCCACGAAAGAGTTTGGCAAGGGTCCTGCCTCTTATGGATTACTGGGAACTTTTGTTGCAATTGGTTCATTTTCAGGTGCTATCGCATCTGCGCGATTGGAGCGCTTTCGCAAAGTCCGCTTTGTGATTTTAGCTGGTGGAGCTTTTGCTATAGCCATTATGGTGCTCTCTATCATGCCCAACTACACCACCTATGCAATCTTTTTACCCATCTGTGGTGTCACAGCACTTACAACGATGATTACCGCTAACTCCATCGTTCAGGTCAATAGTGACCCCGCAATTCGGGGGCGAGTAATGGGAATTTATCTTTTGATCTTTATGGGAGGAACACCCGTGGGATCACCAGTTATTGGTGTGATGGCTGAAGTAATTGGAATCAGATCAACAATTGCGGCCTGCGGTGCTATTTGTTTGATTTCAACGGCTGCTATTTGGTTGAAATATAAAGACCGGGTTGACGTACCAGCAGATATTTCAGTGGCTTCAGTTTTAAAGTCCGCTAATCGCAATTAAGACGATTAACCCAATTAGTACCACCAAAGTGATAATGCGGCGGATTTTATAGCTCATTGTTTATGCCTTATCGCTATGTGAGGGCGTGAGTGTAATGATGATAAATGCAATCATAATAAGCACGGGGACCATGATGTATGCACGTGAAATGCCGAAGCTATCGCCTAGAAAACCTAGTAAAAATGGCGCTCCACCGATTGCGATTCCAGCAGCTAAAGATAATTTACCAACTGCTAAATCGGGGCGATTATCGCTAAAGCCAACTAAGCGAATGGCTGAAAGTGCGAACTGCATTGAAATTCCTAAACCAATTACAAGTAGACAGATCAAACTCACAATCATTGAATGTGATAACCAGAAGGCAGTAAAACCAATGAACTGCAGCGCTATTAATCCTAAGAGTTGGTTATCGAGTTTGAAGTTCTTTAGTACGACACCACCAAACCAGCGGCCGATTCCCATTCCAGTTCCAAGTGCAACTATGGCAACAGTTGAGATGGCAGCGCTTGAACCAACGCGATCTTTCAATAGAGCTGCAGCCCAGAATGATGTTGCAAACTCAGATGAAATGCATGCAACAAAACCAATCCAGGCTAACCAAAACTTTGCCGACAGCTTTCCACTTTGTGGGCCATCCGCATCTGGCACATGATCGTCAACATCCTTTTCGCGACCCATCAACACTAAAATCAATGCCACAGGAAAGGCCAGTAATAAACCTAAGCGCCAAAAACTTGGGTATAACGAAGCTAGTGTTCCAATGAGTGCGGTTCCGGTAACAAAGCCAACGGATGCAATTCCATTTGCCTGCGGGATAGCAACCTCTGCAGCTTTTCCATAGTGATGCGACATGGAAGAGAGCATCGTATTAATTACCATGGATGTTCCAAAACCGGCAATTAATGTTGCTGGCAAGGTGAGAATGACTGGTGGAGAAATAACAAAGAGAAAAAGCCCAGTTAAAAAGATTCCCAGACCGATCCACTGTGACTTTGCGCGGCCATATTTATGTGCAAGATGTGGGTTTGCATAGCCAGCTGCAATGGATGCAACTCCCATAGCCGTTCCATGAAGACCTGCAATAGTTAGTGATGTCCCTTGATCAGCGCGAAGCAGTGATTGTGCTGGCCCAAAGCCACCTAGGTAAAAGTTAACTATGGCAGTTTGGGTAGCAACGACCCAGAAAAAGCGGTCGCGCTGAAAGGTTTTAGGCACGGGGCTATTAAAGCGCAGATACTACGAAATCAATGCATTTGGTCAGCGCTTCAACATCACTTGGCTCAACTGCTGGGAACATTCCAATGCGAAGTTGGTTTTTACCTAACTTGCGATAAGGCTCAGTATCTACGATTCCATTGGCACGCAGTGCTGCAGCAATCTTTGTTGCATCGATAGCATCATCAAAGTTGATTGTTCCAACAACCTTTGAGCGCATAGCAGAATTAGTTACAAATGGAGTTGTGTAGCTTGTCTTTTCAGCCCACGAGTACAAGATGTTAGAAGATTTCTCACTTCGACCTGCAGCAAATAAAAGTCCGCCATTGGTATTCATCCACTCAATTTGATCAGCTAACAACATCAAAGTTGTCACTGCTGGAGTGTTATAGGTTTGATCAAGTCTGGAGTTTTCAATTGCAATAGAGAGATCAAAAAATGCTGGAATCCAACGGCCGCTTGCTTTGATCTTTTCCATTCGTGCAATAGCTGCAGGACTCATAATTGCAATCCATAGACCACCATCGGAGGCAAATGATTTTTGCGGAGCAAAGTAATAGGTATCAAACTCTTTGGCATCCACCATTAATCCACCGGCTGCACTTGTTGCATCTACAACTACAAGTGCATCTCCAATATTTGAAGGGCGATTGATGGGCATTGAAACACCAGTGCTTGTTTCGTTGTGGGTGAGTGCATAAAGATCTATTCCAGCTTCGGCAACTGCGCTTGGATGTGTGCCAGGTTCGGATTTGATGAGTGATGGCTCAGCAAGAAATGGTGCCTCTTGTGAAGCGGTTGCAAACTTTGACGAAAACTCACCAAAAACTAAATGTTGTGAGCGGTTTTCAATCAAGTTAAGCGTTGCAATATCCCAGAAGGCTGTAGAGCCACCGTTGCCTAGGATTACTTCGTAACCCTCTGGCAGATTAAAGAGTGAATGCAGGCCTTGGCGCACCCCTTTCACAACATCCTTAACCGGCTTTTGGCGGTGTGAGGTTCCAAGAATGGATGCGCCACTTGAAGCAAGTGCGGCTAATGCCTCTGGGCGAATCTTGGACGGACCGCAACCAAAACGTCCATCGGTAGGCTTGAGATTGCTAGGAATAATGATCTCTGTGCTCATGGCCAAAGCCTATGGGTAGTACCTATTGAACTCCCAATTTGAGTTGGTGGTATCTCTCTCATAGCGCAAACGATCATGCAAACGTGAGTAACGACCTTGCCAAAACTCAATAGAGAGTGGGGTCACACGATATCCACCCCAATGTGGTGGGCAAGGAACATTTGTTCCTTCTGGCCATTTCTGTGCTGCACCTTCAAAGCGTTGTTCTAACTCTTCACGAGACGCAAGTGGTGATGATTGATGACTTGCCCATGCACCAATCTGTGAACCCCAAGGCCTTGTTGCGAAATAATTTTCAGACTCTTGTTGTGACACCTTTGTAGCTAGCCCATTGATTGAAACTTGGCGCTCCATGGCATACCAAGGAAAGAGCAAACTCACGTGCTCATTATTTTCTATTGCATGTGCTTTTCGGGATGAGTAGTTAGTAAAGAAAGTAAAACCACCTTGCGAGATATCTTTAAGTAGAACAGTTCGAGTAGAAATGCAAGAGTCATCTCCCAGAGTGGAAAGTACCATCGCATTTGCTTCAACGATTATTGGGTTTTCATGGGCTTGGCGAAGCCATTGCGAAAAGGCGGTAAAGGGGTCGGCATCTAAATGCTCAAGGCCAGCCTCTCCATAGGAGCGGCGCATCGCTTGGATCTCATCGCGAGAAAACTCATATTCGACCATGGATGTATCGAACCTCACTTTGGCTCTGAACGCATCCTCTTAGCCTTGTGGTCGCCAGCACCCCTTGTATGGGGGCAGAATTGCCTCGTGCAGGAAACTTCACTTCGCTAAAAGGAGCTCGCCGTGTCAGATGATTTCAAGCCAGGCCTTGAAGGTGTCATTGCTTTTGAATCTGAAATCGCAGAGCCAGATAAAGAAGGTAGCGCGCTTCGCTACCGTGGAGTTGATATTGAAGATCTAGTCGGACGCGTTTCATTTGGAAATGTATGGGGACTTTTAGTTGATGATGAATTTAATCCAGGTCTTCCTAATGCTGAAAAATTCCCTCTACCAGTTCACTCAGGTGATGTGCGCGTAGATGTGCAGGCAGCGATTTCAATGTTGGCACCAGCGTGGGGTTTCAAGCCACTTCTCGATATTGATGATGCAGAAGCGCGCAGCAATCTTGCACGTGCATCTGTGATGGTGCTTTCATACTTAGCACAAGCAGCTCGTGGTCAGATTGCACCAGCTATTCCAGAATCTGAAATTGATAAAGCACACACAGTTGTTGAGCGCATGATGATTCGTTGGCGCGGAGAACCAGATCCAGCGCATGTTCGTGCAATTGATGCTTACTTTGTTTCTGCTGCAGAGCATGGAATGAACGCTTCAACTTTTACTGCGCGAGTCATTGCATCAACTGGTGCAGATGTTGCAGCCGCCTTATCAGGTGCAATTGGCGCGATGTCTGGTCCACTTCATGGTGGTGCACCTTCTCGTGTGTTACACATGATTGAAGAAGTTGAAAAGACTGGCGATGCAACGGCATATGTAAAGGGATTACTTGATCGCAAAGAACGCCTAATGGGATTTGGCCACCGCGTGTATCGCGCAGAAGATCCACGTGCTCGCACATTGCGTCGCACCGCTAAAGAATTAAACGCTCCTCGTTATGCAGTTGCAGAAGCGCTAGAGCAAGCAGCACTCAAGGAACTACGCGAGCGTCAACCAGATCGTGTTCTAGAAACAAATGTTGAGTTTTGGGCAGCGATTATTTTGGACTTTGCAGAAGTTCCTGCGCATCTCTTTACTTCAATGTTTACAGCCGCTCGCACTGCGGGTTGGTCTGCACACATCTTGGAACAAAAGCGCACAGGTCGCTTAATCCGCCCATCAGCACGCTACATCGGTAAGGCTCCTCGCAAGCCTGAGAGCGTCACGGGCTGGGATGGTTCGGTAGTGCAGCTCCATAAGTAGGAACTGCAAGGCGGATATGTAAACCCACATCTTTATAACATTTCTGTAAACTACTGCCCAAAACCCCTTTATTCACTGGCTGTGCGTTGCTTTTCACCCAAGCAAGCAGTGGAATAGGCACACGAGGAAACCTGCACCCCAAGAAGAGGTTTTCAAATCTTAAAGGAGATTACTTTAGTGAAGAACAGACTACTTAAGGGACTGGCTCTTGCTGCAACGATGTCATTTGCTGCTGGCTTGACCATTGTCCCTGCACAAGCTGCAAATGAGATTCTCATTTGGGCTGATGAAACACGTGGACCAAACCTGGTAAAGACCTTTGCAAAGAAGAGTGACTGGGTTCCAGGAAGCACAATCAAGGTCGTATCTTTTTCAAGCTACGACGCACTTAAAGATGCACTAGATAAAGCATCTGGTACAACAGGTCCAGATATTTTCGTTGCAGGTAACGACTGGGTCCCAGCGTTAGCTAAGAGCGGAAAACTTGCTCCTGTAGTTCTAACCGCAGCACAAAAGTCAGGATTTACTCCAAGCCAATTCTTTGATCTCTCATATGGTGGAAAGCTTTATGGCGTTCCTGTAGATGTGAACAATGTTGGAATGGTTTACAACACAAAGCTAGTCAAGAGTGCACCAAAGTCTTATGGTGACATGGTTAAGTTCTACTTAGCTAACAAGACAAAGATGGGCCTAAAGGCTGGACTTTGTATTGCTGGCGGTGGAATGTCATGGGGCGGTCTCTCAGGATTCTCAGCACTTGGTGCAGAGCCATACCAAATGAATGCCGATGGAAGTGTTAACTACGATAAGAGCTTTGATCCAACAGCATTTGCTAAGAACGTAAGTACATTACTTCTTGACAAGAAGGGTAAGAGCAATGGTTTCTACCCAGCAACTGACACTGGTTGCCAAGATAACTATCTAGCTGGCAAAGTTCCATTTGCCATTATTGGTAACTGGCACTGGCGCACATTTGCCGAAGCTGGCTTTGACATGAACATTCAGCCTGTTCCAGGTGTAAAGCCAGGTACATACGGCAAGATGTTTGGAAGTGTGAGTGGTGCATTCCTTACTTCATATGCAGAAGCACATGGAGTAGCTGTTCCAGCTAAATCACTTCTAACTAGCTTCTTCGCATCAACTAAGGGCCAAGTTGCCTACCAAGCTGAAGAAGGCCGTCCACCAGCTGAGAGTGGCGCTCAGAAGAGCCAGCTCGTACTTGGTGGCCAAAAGGCTATGGGAGCGGCAGCAAGCCTCTCTTCAATCCCACAGATTGGTGCCTTCTTGAACACCAATGCTGGTGGAGCTAACTACTGGGATTCAGCTCCAGCTTATTGGACTGCAGTCTTGGTTGACGGAAAGAATCCACTTGTAGAAGCTAAGAAGCTTGCTGCAATTTGGAAGGCTAACGTCGCGGCAGGAAAGGCTGACCTCTAAGAGATTTCTCTTAGGGACTGAAAGTTAGAAGTTAAAACTTTCACAGTCTAAAAGTTCAATAGCGTGGGCGGGAGTTTTCCCGCCCACGCTACTACTTTCACAATCTGCAGAATTGAATAAGAAGGAAGCGGTAACAGAGTGAGCAGTATTTTTAGAGGTAATTTCGCACTATTTCTCAAGATTGCAATCCTTGCGGGTATAACTGCCATCTTGAGCCTATTAGCTCAAAGTGCATTTGCTTCGAGTCAAATCGCAATTGGTACGTACCTAGTTATTGCAGTTGTGGTGCTGAATTTTACTTATTTCACAAAGGTTTCAATTCCACTCAAGTTCTTTGCGCCAGGAATTCTTTTCTTTATAGCTTTTGTGATCGCCCCAATTATTTTTACTGTAATCATGTCGACATACAATTATCAGACTGGAAACTACATCTCTAAAGATGCTGCAATAGAACAAGTCTTGATTCGAGGTGTTGAGCCTGATGCTAGTCAAACTACCTTCGATCTTGTATCTGGCCGCAGCGCCGATGGGAGCTATGCAGTCCTCGTCTCCGACATTGCTAATCAAAAATTCTTTATCTCGACTGAAAATGAGCTAACTTATGTTGAAACGGGCCAACTAACCTTTAATGAATATGGAGTTGCAATAACGGCTCCGGGATTTAGCGTAACTTCCGTTGACGAATTAGCAACAAATGATGCGTATTCTAAAATTCGGTATAAGTACTCAGATGGTTATTACATAATCATCGAAGCCCAAGGAGTAGGCGCAGTCTTTAGACAATCTATTGCATACGATGCCAAGACTGACACGATGAAAAATATTCAAACTGGGCAAATCTATGTCGATAATAAAAGAGGTAACTTTGCTTTAGAAGATTCACCGGAAACCATGTTGACGCCAGGCTGGCGTGCGCCTATCTGGTTTGAGAACTACACCAAACTCGTCACTGATTCACGTGTAAGAACCCCATTAATCAAAGTATTTATTTGGACCATCATTTTTGCAACATTAACAGTTCTGAGCACCTTTGCCTTTGGCCTCTTGCTGGCTTTAGCGCTCAATCGAAAGATGCGTGGGCGCCGGATTTATCGTTCAATCCTGATATTGCCATATGCAATGCCAAGCATCATGAGTATTTTGATTTGGGCAGGAATGTTCGATTCAGAATTTGGTGCAATTAATAATCTCTTACATACCCATATTGCGTGGTTTTCAAGCGCAACCTTCGCACGAGCCGCAGTACTGCTGGTAAACCTATGGCTAGGTTTTCCATATTTCTATTTGATTTGCTCAGGGTCGTTGCAAGCAATCCCATCTGAACTCTTAGAGGCTGCAGCCATTGATGGTGCAAATCCTCGACAAGTTTTTAGACGGATCACCCTGCCACTTCTTTTACAGATCTTGTCACCCCTACTTATTGCATCATTTGCATTCAATTTTAATAATTTCAATTTAATTTATCTCTTAACAGGTGGTGGTCCACGAAATACTTTGGATGGAGAGGTAGCAGGTGCTACAGACATTTTAATTAGTTACACCTATCAAATTGCATTTGGTCGAAACATCCTTGACTTCGGACTTGCCAGCGCTATTTCAGTCTTAATTTTCTTTTTGGTGGCTTCAATTTCCTTCTATGGTTTACGTAAATCAAAAGTTATGGAAACCTTCGGATGAATAAGTGGCTGAGAGAGAATCTGTGGCGTCATGCTTTCGCAGTATTTATGTGTATCTTTGCGCTGTTTCCACTCTACTTAATAGTTCTGTCCTCATTTAATCCTGGAGGAAGCCTTCAACTGACCTCATTCGTGCCACGTGTGCTCTCTATGGAAAATTACAAGATGCTCTTCTCATCGCCCAAAATTCCATTTTTATCATGGGTAAAGAATTCTTTGATAATTTCATCTGCGGTTGCACTTAGCTCAGTAGTAATCGGTGCAGCATCTGCATTCGCATTTAGCCGCTTAAAGTTCAAAGGTAAGAAATTTGGTATTCAATTACTACTTCTCGTTCAGATGTTCCCAGCAATTCTGGCTCTGTCAGCGGTATATGTGATTATGGAACGTGTGTACTCCTTTGCCCCAAGCATCGGTCTAGGTAGTCAGGGAGGTTTGATTCTGGTCTATTTAGGCGGGTCAATGGGAGTCAATATCTGGCTGTTGAAAGGATTCGTTGATTCAATTCCAGCCGAACTCGATGAAGCGGCCAAGATTGATGGTGCAAGCCCTGTGCAGACTTATTGGTTGATCTTTATTCCGCTGGCAACACCCGTACTAGCAGTTGTTTGTTTGCTCAGTTTTATTGGAACCTTTAATGAATTTATTGTTGCGCGTTTATTCTTAGTGGAGATGAGTGGGCGTACTGTTGCTGTCGGTTTACAGCAGTTCATCGGCGGTCAATATGCAACTAACTGGGGAGCATTTGCCGCCGGTTCAATTCTTGCTTCTATTCCAATTGTGATTATCTTCCTTTCGCTGCAACGCTATATCGTAAATGGGCTTACCGCCGGATCAGTTAAGGGATAAGCATGAAGCGCAAGAGCGCTATTGCTCTCTTAGCTTTATTGT
This sequence comes from Actinomycetales bacterium, assembly GCA_018969355.1. Classification (GTDB taxonomy): domain Bacteria; phylum Actinomycetota; class Actinomycetes; order Nanopelagicales; family Nanopelagicaceae; genus Planktophila. The sequence goes on along the minus strand of JAGWYO010000005.1, from coordinate 35,231 downwards.
TTCTTTTACTATCCACTTATTCTTATGCCGCCGCACCGCTAAAAGTAGAAGTTGGTCTCTCAAAAGATTTAATCTATTTTGTTATGCCAGATCGGTATAAAGATGGTGATTCAAAGAATAACAACATTGGTGGTTTCAATCCATCCTTAACAGCGTTCTACCACGGTGGTGATTTAAAAGGATTGACTGGGACATGTGAACCTGGAGATGACGGACTTGCTCGAATCAAATCATTAGGATTTACTGCAGTCTGGTTAACACCGCTTGTTACGCAGCAAGAAGCAATTGGAAGTGGTGCTGGCTATCATGGATATTGGGGCGTGGATTTTCTTAATGTAGACCCACATTTGGGTACCAATGCTGATATGTCTGCGTTTTCAACATGTGCCAAAAAACTGGGTTTAAAGATTGTTTTAGATGTAGTCACCAACCACACTGGTGATGTTATTAAATATCGCGGTAATGAAGCATATGTGCCGGCTGCCTCAAAGAATCTAAAGAATCCTGCATGGCTAAATACGCTCAGTAATTATCACAATGTTGGCGATATGGGCAGATGCTGGGGCATAGGTAACTGCACAAAACTAGGAGATTTCTATGGCCTAGATGACTTAGCGACTGAAAAGCCGCAAGTCTGGAAAGGTTGGGCACAGGTCTATTCAAACTGGCAAAGAGATTATGGCATTTCTGGCTTTAGAGTTGATACGGCCCGACATGTGGATGATATGTTCTTTAAGAATTGGTCACCATTAATTAATAAGTCCGCGGCTTCTGCAGGAGTAGATAACTTCACAATTTTTGGTGAGGTTTATGACTACAACCCATTTAATCTCATGGAATATGTGCGTCGAAATAAGATTCAGACCGTTTTAGATTTTCCTTTTCAAGCCAAAGCAACAGAGTTTGCATCGGGATATTCTAATGCCCCTGCACTTTCAATTCTTTTTGAAAAAGATGACTATTACACTAGCGCTACTTCATCTGCCAGTAACTTAGTCACGTTCCTTGGTAATCACGATGTAGGAAGAGTTGGTTTCATTCTTGGAAGCAAGAGAATACAGCCACCTGCTCAGCTGTTACCACGAGCCAATCTTGCCAATGCTTTGCTTTATTTCTCGCGAGGTATCCCAGTTGTTTATTATGGTGATGAAGTTGGAATGACAGGTTCCAACTCTGGTAATGATCAATTTGCACGCCAAGACATGTTTGCTACGGAAGTTGATATCTGGAAGAGCGAAGCCAGAATCGGCGGATCACCCATTGGTGATGGAGATGCATTTCAAGCCACATCTACTAGTCCTGTATCTAAGTATTTAAAGCAAATCTCAGAGCTACGTCGTACTAATCCTGGTTTAGCAAATGGGACCATGCAAATTCGCTACGCGGTAAACTCATTATTTGTGATCTCGAAGAAAGACCCAGTAGAAAATCGAGAATATGTCGTGGCTTTCAACAACTCTGACACCGATGAAAATGTTGATATTACATCTGCTACATCTTCAGGTGGTTGGCAGCTTCTGCTAGGTGAGTCAGAGGTGAAGGCAGATTCAAACAAGCTCTCATTTACTGTGCCAGCCTTATCAACAGTGATTTTTAGGGCTCAAGATACAATCGATGTTGTCGCCACAAAGGTTGGCAAACTCACCACTGCTTTTGACGATATGACTGGTTACTATCAAGTAAAAGCAGGTATCAATAGCGTAGATCTGTTGTCGGTTGAGTTTTTTACACGTGCTAGTGGATCATCTAAATGGATATCCAATGGAATTGATACTGGAGCTCCCTACAGTATTTTCATAGACCCATTAGATTTTCCTAAGAAAAAACTTGAAATAAAAGCCGTTGTTACAAATTCGAAAGGAAAGAACTTTGCCCTCCCAATTGCAAAACTCAGCATTTCCGCACCATGATGGTAGCGAGCTCTATGTTAGTAACAGTGCTCCAGCAATTGGTGAATCTGTAACCCTACGTGTCCGTGTTCCAAACTCATACTCTTTCGCCAAAGCTTTTGTTCGCCTGTATCACGACGGTGAACCTCGAAGCTTTGAACTGAAGGCAGGTGAGAGTGAGAGTATAGAAACTTGGTGGAGCGTTAAAGTTAAAATTGAGAATATCTCAACCCTATATCGCTTTGTCTTCATCTCTGAAGATAAGTATGAGTGGCTTAATGCTGCAGGTTGTTTTGATCATGATGTTCACTCAAATAATGATTTTCAAATTATTGCCGTTCCAGCATATCCAGAATGGATAAAGTCTTCGGTTTTCTATCAGATATTTCCAGACCGTTTTGCTAAATCAGGAGATACTCATCCCATTCCTGAGTGGGCACAGCCTCGTGGGTGGAATGAACTTCCATCCTTACACAGTAAACAGACAGGCACTGAGCTCTATGGTGGAGATTTAAAAGGCGTTGAGGAGCATCTTGACCATATTGAATATATCGGGGTGAATGGGATTTACTTCACACCTTTTTTCCCAGCACGCTCTAATCATCGATATGACGCTAGTAGTTTTGATCATGTAGATCCTGTTTTAGGTGGAAATAGGGCGATGTTTGCCCTAGTTGCTGCGGCCAATAAACTTCGAATTCGCTTACTAGGTGATTTAACTTCCAATCACTGTGGTGCAGGGCATAAGTGGTTGGCAAAAGCTAAGAAGAATAAGAAATCAAAAGAGCATGGTTATTTTTACTGGGATAAATCAGTTAAGCATGGCTATGTGGGTTGGTGGGGTTTGGCGTCATTACCAAAATTGAACTTCAACTCTTTGGCTCTGCGTAAAGCTATGTATGCAGGTAAAAATTCGATTGTGAGACAGTGGTTGACACCAAAATATGGAATGTCGGGATGGCGCATTGATGTTGGGAACATGACGGGACGTTTAGGTGCTGATGACATGCATGATGAAGTAATGCACGGTATCCGTAAAGCAATGGATGAATCGAAACCCGATGCATGGTTAGTAGCAGAAAACGGTGATTTTCTAGCAAGCGACCTCAATGGCCTTGGCTGGCACGGCGCAATGAATTACCAAGGTTTTATGCGCCCGGTTTGGAATTGGATTAACAACAACTCCACAATCGGAGGTGGATTTCAAGGGCTACCATTTGCGATGCCCAAGATTACCGGTGGAGCGTTAGTTGCAAGCATGATCCAGTTCAATGCATCAATCCCCTGGAGATCTTTAGTAGCAAGCATGGTGCTTTTGGATTCGCATGATACGGCGCGTATGCGCACAGTAGTTTTGGGAGATAAGCAGAAGCACTTATCTGCGATGGTGCTACTACTTACTTACCCTGGTGTTCCCTCAATATTTGCTGGAGATGAAATCGGTTTAGAAGGTGTTTCAGGTGAAGATTCGCGGCGAACAATAAATTGGGATGACCGCTCAGGTTGGGATGAGGTCTTTCTCACACACGTTAAAAAGCTTGTAGAAATCCGAAGGAATCAAGATAGCCTCATTAATGGTGGCTTACGCTGGGTTGCGGTGGAAGATGACTACATTGCTTATCTGCGTGAATCTAAGAAACAATCCGTTCTGGTATTTATCTCCAGAAAGGCTATACGGATTGAGATTGATTTAGCAAAGTTTGGTCTTAAAGTATCTAAAACTCTCTATGGCCCTACTGCAACTGGTGACTCAATAAAGATTGATGCCGATGGAGCAGTTCAAGGAATATGGCAAGTTAAGAGCTAAGCCAAAAGCGTATTGGTTGATCTAAATACTTTGCCCATGATCTCTCATTGTGACCACTTCGTTCATAGGTTTTGCTAACGAAGTTGTGAGGCAAGTAACCACGCTCGCGCATCAATTTATCTGCTAAGTGTTGAAATGGTGCATAGGCGCCATCTAAGCCCTTAGTGCCATGACTCATCCAGATTTTATGTGTTGAAGGAGTGGGAAGTTCTTGAATAGTTCTCTCAACTAATTCATTTCCACCAAAAGGCCAGTGAGTGGAAAGCGCTAGAGCTGTTGTGAATTTGTCAGGGAATTGTGCAACTGCATAGAGAGTTGCAAGTGCGCCCATGGAAGAGCCAATCATTGCTGTGCATGAAGGTGAAATTCCTGGTGCTATAGTTTGAACATATTCCTCAAAAATACTGCGCAGGTATGTGTCTCCATGTAATAGCTGTGGATCGAAATTTGGAACCGAATCTTTATCGACTCGAACTCCATCACGAAAATACTTTTCAGGAACTAAATCCTTCGCACGGCCCCATGGATCCTCCTTTGTACTGCTATGCCACACTCCAATAATTGCTGGCGCAGTAATTCCTAATTCGCTGCTGACACGATTGGCAGATTGAGCCATCTTCCATGTTTGCCCTCGGTGGGTAGATGTGTGGCCATCAAATACATTTTGTCCATCATGTGCGATGAGTAAGTGCGTAGCTGGCTCTTTTGGAAGCCAGAAGTCCACAATCCGACCGTCGAAATCAACGCGCTTAACATCGCCGGCAACGCCGCGGATTTGGATGCGCTTAATCTCTTTCATACTGGTTAAATCTACCCATGTCCGCGCCCAAAAGAAGCATTATGTGGTTTCGCCGAGATCTTCGTATTGGTGATAACCCAGCGCTACTAGAGGCTATTGCATCATCTGATGAGATTGTCGCTGTCTTTATTTTGGACGACAAACTTATTGATGCAACCGGCAGTAAGCGTTTGGCATATTTTGGGCAATCACTGCGCGCATTAGATGAATCACTTGGCAAAAAGTTGCATGTGATGGTGGGGGATCAGGTTGAAGTCCTCACTGAGTTAATGAAGCGTTATGGGGCAACAAGTGTTCATATTTCAACAGAGTTTGAACCTTACGGTGCAGCACGTGATAATCGCGTGGAAGCCGCCGGAATTCCATTAGTGAGAACTGGAAGCCCTTATGCAGTTGCGCCGGGCCGCGTGTTAAAGCCAACTGATGCAACACCATACAAGGTCTATACGCCTTTCTATCGTGCATGGTGTGTTCATGGTTGGCGCAAGCCAGCACAATCACCCAAAGAGATACTTGCAGTCACACCCACCGCTGCGGATCGAAACTTTCCTGATTGGCCGCTGCCAGAAGGCACGGTAATTACACCTGCCGGTGAAAAGGCTGCGCTAGAGCGTTGGAAGTATTTCCAAAAAAATGGTTTAGATAATTACGATGAGAGTCGTAACTTTGCAGGTATTGATGGAACAAGCAAGATGAGTGCGCATTTAAAGTGGGGAGAAATTCATCCACGCACACTTCTTGCGCCTTTAGGTGAAAGTAAAGCCCACGATACTTTTCGCAAAGAAATTGCTTGGCGTGAGTTTTATGCAGATGTTTTATTCAATAATCCCCATACTGATAAAGAGTATTACTCCCCTAAATTTTCCGAGATGCGCTACAACAAACCTGGTTCAAACTTTGATGCTTGGAAAGCCGGTAAGACTGGCTATCCATTCGTAGATGCAGCGATGCGCCAGCTTCTACAAGAGGGTTGGATGCACAATCGCACTCGCATGGTTGTTGCCTCATTTCTGGTTAAAGATCTGCATTTAGAGTGGCAGCTCGGGGAGAGGTTTTTTGCCGAACATTTGGTTGACTTTGATGTTGCATCTAACGCTCACGGCTGGCAATGGACTGCTGGCACAGGAACTGATGCATCACCCTATTACAGGGTCTTTAATCCGATAGAACAAGGCAAACGCTTTGATGAAAATGGGGATTACATTCGAAAATATGTGCCAGAGCTTGCACACTTATCAGCTGCGCAAATACATGAACCCTGGCTCTACTTAGATGGCTACAGCAAGGGCTACCCAGAGCGAATAGTTGATCATGCAATAGAGCGCTTGGAATCACTTGCTCGCTTGCAAGAAATTAAAGCCGACAAACCCCTAGACCCTCGCGCTTAGCCCGATACATCGCATCATCTGCCCGGCGCAATAAATCAGGGGAGCCAGTATTTTCTGCCATACCAATACTCACACCTATATTGATGTGTTGGTTATCAATATCAAAGGGGTAACTCAACGTTGCGCGCAACGCCAGTGCAACATCCATTGAATGCTCATAAGCCCCTTCAATTAACACACCAAATTCATCCCCACCCAAACGGGCTAGCAGCGCTCCTGAAGGTAGAGCACGCGTAAAGCGCATCGATACTTGTTGGAGCACTTTGTCACCTGTTGCATGCCCATGTAGGTCATTGACAGGTTTAAAACCATCTAGATCTAACAATAAAAGTGAACCATCTTTGCCAACGAAGTTTTCTATTTCGCTGATAAGACGTCTGCGATTAGGAAGGCCTGTTAATTCATCAGTGCGCGCCAAGATTCGTTCATGTCCGATATTTCTCGCTTGCTTAAGTGCAATTGTCATACGGATAAATGCCAGCATTAAAACGCTGACTGCCGGGAACAAGATAAAAGTTGGAAAGTATCCAGGCTTGATAGCTATCAATGCTAGGAGAGTGGCACTTAAGAAAACAGAGAGTGCAATGTATATCGGGTTAATGGATACAATAGATTCTTCATCTTTACTGGGATGCCACGTGCTCTCTGTAAGAAGTAGGAGCCCAAGAACCCAACCGTCATCGATTATTGATCCAAAACTATATATTCCATTGAGATGCTGCCAGAGAAAGAGGAAATCTGTGCAAGTAAAGATGAGTACGCCAGCAAAAATTACAAGACTTCTCTTCGACCAACCATACGATGCGATAGTTGCCAGCGTGAGAGATATAAGGATTACGTCACATACGGGAAAAGTTAATGCAAAGAGGGCATCACTTAATTTGCCACCAAAATGTGGCAACACTGGCTTGAGTGCAAAAGTTGTCCCTAAAACTCCGAGGCCTAGTCCAACAATTGAAGCATCAAAGATCTCAAGGACTGTGGATTTTCTGCTTGAATTAATGAGGCGGGGTAGTGCAATAACGGCGCATGGATAAAAAAGTAGATAGAAGGTATTTGAAATAAGTGAGGTGACATCTGGTAGTTGATAGAAGGAAGCGGTGCTGGCAAGGAGAGAGCCAAAAAACCAGAGAGAGATGGCAGTAATGAGTAAAGGTTGAGAAAGGGGGTCAGATATTCGTTTGGCAAGGGCAGCGACAGTGATTGAACAGCACAAAATGGCGTTGTACAGGTAGAGCTCGGTGAGAATAGAACCTCTCAAGGGAGTGAAATGAGTAAGAAAGTGCATGAGCAACAACGATGGAGCAACTATGCGAAGGGTTCGTATAGCCATCTACTCAATCTAGGTCAGGTAAAAACTGAAATTAAATAGGGAAAGCCCCGCTATTTCTAACGGGGCCTTTACCTAGAAAAATCTGGTTTTAAAAGCCTTTTGTGCAGATTAGTTGTGCATTGGCCTTTGTGTTATCAACATCAGCTTTCAGTTGTGCTGGTTGAGTTGTTGCAGCCAGCTTTGCTGATTCAAGCTTGCGGATATTGAGAGTAATTTTGTTGAGCTGCGATGTATAGAGACGCACAGCAGAAGTCCAAGCAGAGACTGCGGATGTGTAAGCCTTCTTATCGGCAGCACTCGTTGCTGCAGCAAGCTTTGCCTGTGCGGCCGTCAAACGCAGATTTGTAGCATCAATCTTTTTTTGTGCCTCAGCCTTATTAGCAGTCTCAGTAGTAATTCCAAGATCAATAACGGGAATCTGAGCAGTGAGATTTGCTATTAGGACTACTGAATCCTTTTGAGATTTAACATAAGCTGCAGCTGAATTAATGCAGTCCACAGAAAGCCATGTCAATTTTGAACTAGTAGTTAATGGATTTTTCGCACACTTGTACTTACTGCCACTCACCGTTGTTGTTGCATTGAGTTTGGTACATGCAACACCATTTGAAATTTTGGCTGCCGCAGTAGCAGGTGCAGCAATCATGACGCCACCGGCGAGCACGAGTGCAAGTGCGAGAGAAGCGAGTTTACGCATCAGAAAAACCTCCATTGGATATGGGCCAATCGTAGCCAGTCGATGCTGAAAAACTCCTGAGAACCCGCCCATGGAGTAAATGAATTCACTGTGAGATTTAGTGGGCTATCACTTTTTGCGCTGTTTTAACCGAACGTTCATGCCTATCTTTCGTACCAATGAACGCGGGGTGCTGCGCATAACAAAGGTCAGGAGTTGGTATTGCCAACCTGGAACGCTCACCGCTTTGCCAGCAAGGGCATCTTTCCATGCTGTTGCAACGAGCTTGTCAGAGTTCAGCCACATAAATGCAGGAAGTCCCTTCATAGACATGCCTCCACGTTGGTGAAACTCGGTTCTAGTAAAGCCCGGGCAAAGAGCGCTGACTTTGACATTTGTTGATGAAAGTTCAGTATGAAGTGATTCGGAGAGAACGGTGAGGTAAGACTTTGAGGCACTATAAGTTCCACCTGCGATCCAGCCTGCAACAGATGAAACATTGATGATGACACCTTTATTGCGCTCTTTCATGCCCGGGAGTGCAACATGCATCAATCGCATAGGGGTTCGTACAAGAACATCAAGCATTTGCTGCTCAGCATCCAATTGGCTCAGTGTGAAAGCCTTATTAAGTCCAAAGCCGGCATTATTTATCAAAACATCAATGTGGTTACTAGTAATGAAATCTTCCACCGCTTGACATCCTGTATTAGTAGCTAAATCTGCCTGAATTACTTTCGTTTCAATCCCGAAAGCAGATTCAAGGCTTTGCGCTCGCTCTTGGAGTCTGGCTCCATCACGGGCCACTAAAATTATGTTGTAACCATTGTGGGCAAGTAGGCGAGTGAAACTTTCACCAATACCAACGGTTGCACCTGTTACTAAAGCCCACGATTGCATGTGATTCCCCTAATTAACTCGAAGTTCGCCCAGTGCTCCATTTGGAACTAATGGTGTGTGTGGTGCAACTGCACTCAATCTCTTATATGGCTGATCTTGCGTTGGTCGTGAATCAATATCACCTTTATTTGGCCAGAACGATAATGCACGTTCTGCTTGGGCAGTAATTGTCAGTGATGGGTTTACACCCAAATTTGCAGTAATTGTTGAGCCATCAACTATGTGAAGTGTTGGGTAGTTCCAAACGCGATGGTAAGGATCAATTACTCCATGGCTTGCATCACTACCAATAACGCATCCACCAACGAAGTGGGCTGTAAAAGGGGCGTTAATGAGATCGCCAATATGACCACCTGCGATTCCACCATGCTTGTGTGCAATACGTCTAACTGTTTCATTAGCCGCTGGAATATAGGTGGCATTGGGATGTTCAGGATCATTAGTTGAAGTTAAGCGCCAACCAAAGATTGATTTCTTGCCACGAACAGAGACTGATGAGTCAACGTTTTGCATTGTCAAAGCGATTACTGTTCGCTCACTCCATCGGCGTACATTCAATATTGTAAGTAGAAGTTTTGGATTTGCCACAAACTGCTTCCACCACTGTCTACGGCGCTCTTTGGAAGAGTAACCATCAGTCATGATGGTCTGGAGTAGACCCATTAGATTTGAACCTTTGCCATAGCGCACTGGTTCAATGTGTGTGTTCTCATCTGGGAAGAAAGATGAGGTGATTGCACTGCCATCGCTGTAGTCAATATCTGTATTTTGCATGAGGGCACCTGTTAAAGCCTCACTGTTAGTTCTAGATAAGTCACCTAGACGATTTGAAATCGCGGGTAATACCCGGTCATCCTTCATTTTATGGAGCAGTTTTTGTGTGTTGAATGTTCCAGCGGCAACAATTACATCTTTAGCAAAAAATACCGTGCCCCTTGCTCCCAACCAATCATCTGTTTTACGTGTTGTAATCTTCCACTCACCAGATGTTAATTGTTCAATCTTTGTAGCAGTAGTCATGGGGAAGACTTGCGCACCAGCTTTTTCCGCTAAACCTAAGTAGTTCTTAGGCAGAGTATTTTTGGCATTGTGTCTACATCCACTCATACAAGCACCGCATTGCATGCATCCGTTGCGATCAGGACCAACGCCACCAAAAAATGGATCTTTACTTGCAACACCTTTGCCATCACCAAAATAGATTCCCAGTGGAGCCATCTTGAAGGTGTGGCCTACTCCCATTTCTTCTGCAGCATCTTTTATAGCTCTGTCGCTATTAGAAAAATAAGGGTTCTCTGTAACACCCAACATTCGCCGAGCTTGGTCATACCAAGGCTCTAACTCTTCTTTCCAATTAGTGATACTGACCCATTGCTTATCAGTGAAATATGTATCACCTGGTTGATACAAGGTATTTGCATAGACCAACGATCCACCACCAACACCGGCGCCAGCTAAGATCAATACATCTGGTAAAACATGGATACGTTGGATGCCATAAAGCCCAACTTTTGGGGCAAAAAGGAATTTTCTGATGCGCCAAGAAGTTTTTGGGAAATCTTTATCCCGAAAGCGCGCTCCAGCTTCAAGAACGGCAACGCTATAACCCTTTTCCCGAAGGCGAAGGGCAGATACGGAGCCACCGAAGCCAGATCCAATGACAACTACATCAAATGATTTCTTCACGGATTTTCCATGTTGTTCCATACGATTCAAGTGCATCCAAAAATGGCTTGGCATCAAACCATTCAGGGCCAGCAACCCCTTCAGGCTTCCAGATACCTTTATGGATTAACTCCATCGCGATAACTGGATTTAGGGCCGTTTGCCAAACGACAGCTTGATCTCCATATTCAGCCATAGACCATTCGTTATCAACGATGTTATACATGTAACAAGCGTAAGGCTTTCCTTCTTTATTGAGCCCTTTGATAAGAGCTCCAGCACATGTTTTGCCTTTCATGCGAGAACCTAACGTTGCAGGATCTGGCAAAGAAGCTGCCAGAAGGTCACGAGGGGAAACTGAGATTCCCTGAACGTCAACATGTTCCTTCCGATCCATTCCCAGCATATGAATGGTTTTTAGTGTTGTAATGAACTGAGCACCAAGGCCATATTTAAAGTTTACTTTCTTGGCATCAACTTTTTGAGGAATTAAAACAACTTCTTCATGTTCAACATTTACACACTCGACCGGACCAATACCTTCAGGAAAATCAAAAGTTTCAATTTCACTAAATGGTTCTGTCGTAAACCAACCCCGCCCATCTTCCCAAACGAGCGGAGGGTTTAAACATTCTTCGATTGTTGTCCAGATTGAAAATGAGGGTGCAAACTCATATCCTTCAACAGTTAAGTTAGACCCATCTAATATCGTGATGGCATCAATTACAGAGAAAAGATAATCTGCTGCATATCGAGCAAAGACATCGCTCATTCCAGGCTCTATACCCATGCCAACTAGGGCATAAATATCGCGCTCTTTCCAGTTCCAATCCCGTGCAAACTGCTCATCTCCTAGCTTCACGCCCGTTTCAGAGTTTGGATAGTGAGGATGTGGTCGAGACAGAGACATCGCCATATCGATGTAATTAGTGCTTTCAATTTCACAGGCTAGAAAAATTGGCATCACAAAACGTGGATCAACGGCGTTGACCACAACATCAGGCTTTACTTTGCGTATGAGGGCTCTAATATCTTCAAGTTCAGCAGCATTAACTTCGGCTGCTGAAAATCTAGAATCTTTAACGCGCACTACCGCTTCTTCAGCACGAGAGAGCGTGCGATCAGCGATCACCATGGAAGTAATAAATGATTTACGAGATGCAATATTGACAATAGCTCTGCCAACTCCGCCCGCGCCTATTACTAGCGCCTTCATTGCTGGCCCCACATGAGGAAATAACATCCTTTACGATTGTTTTAACCAGTCTAGCCTTGGCATTAATTCATGACAAGATTGCCTCCGCACAACCTAAGTCCCCGTAGCTCAGTGGATAGAGCAACCGCCTCCTAAGCGGTAGGTCGCAGGTTCAACTCCCGCCGGGGACACTTACTTTTGAACTAATGCTTAAGAGTAAATTTCTGCATCCACGCAGGTGCCCACCAGTTACGTTCACCAAATAAACGCATGAGTGCTGGAACAAGAAGTGCGCGCACCAATGTAGCATCCAAAATAACAGCAAGTGAAACACCAAAGCCCAACATCTTGATAGATGTCACTCCGCTGGTCATAAAAGCTGCGAAAACAACGGCCAACAAGAGTGCGGCGGCAGTAATGATACGCGCAGATCTTTGCAGACCAACTGCAACAGATTCAACATTGCTCTTTCCGCTTAAATGTTCTTCGCGGATGCGAGATAACAAAAATAGTTCGTAGTCCATTGAAAGCCCGAAGACAACTACAGCGACTAAAATCACTGATCCTGTATCCAAAGTGCCAGTTACAGTGAAATCTCCAACCAACCACTTCAAATGACCATCAATAAATATCCAAGTAATTGCACCGAGGGTGGCAACCAATGAGAGAGCGTTCAATATCACTGCTTTTATGGGCAAAATAATTGAACCCGTAAAGACAAAGATAAGGATCAAAACGGTGAGCGCAATCCACCCCAAAGCCAGCGGTAATGTTTTGGCGATGCCATCTTGCGAATCAGTGAAATCAGCTGCTGCTCCACCAATGAGTGTGCCAGCAGGTTTATTGAGATTTCGAATGTTGTGAATTACCTGTAGTGAATCAGTACTCCGAGAAGGAACTGATGAAATAACTTGGACTCGAATATCCTGCTTATACGTTTCAATTGCACCAACACGGACTACTCCGTCAACTTTTTTGACGTCATTTAAAAAGGTAGTAATTTCGCTTTCTCGCCCAACACCATTTGGTACCACAACTTCAATCGGGCTACCAATTAATCCGTCAAAGCGAGTATCAACTACTTGCGATGCAATAGCAGCTGGATTGGAAGCCGGTAAAACTCGAGAATCTACTTGCGCAAAAGAAATATCTGCAACTGGTGCAGCCAAAATTCCTAGAACAACTAAACAGGCAAGAACTACTGGAACTGGTCGCTGCATAACATTGCGTGCAGTGTGGGCCCAGCGACCATCTTCTTTAGGAGTAATTGCACTCTTTCGAACAACGCCTTTATCAACTTTTTCACCCAGTATGGCCAGAAGCGCTGGCAGTGCAATTACTGCGCCAATAACGGCAAATGTAATAACAGCCACACCTGCGTAACCAAAGGATTTTAAGAACTCAAGTGGGAAGAAGAGCAATGAGGCCATTGTTACAAAAACAGTGAGCCCTGAGTAGAAGACAGTCTTACCTGCTGTAGCAACTGTAGTAACTACAGATTCTTCAATGCTGTGGCCGTTATGAAGTTCTTCCCGGAATCGATTCACCATGAGAAGTGCATAATCGATGCCTAGTCCTAGCCCTAGACCAGTAATGAGGTTGAGGGCAAAAACACTGACATTAGTAAATAGCGTCAGTAGGTAAATGATGAAGAAAGAGCCAAGAATGGCAGTCACACCCACGAATAAAGGTGTTGCAGATGCAACTAATGCTCCAAATACAAAGACAAGAAGTAGGAATGTGAGTGGAATTGCTATTGATTCAGCTAGAACTAAATCTTTTTCAATCTTATGGTTAATCGCATGTGTAATAACACCCGCACCAGATGCGTAAATATGCACATTTTTGTAGTTGCCATCAAACTCTTCTTGTAAGGATGCCCCTAATGATCCAAGGCTATCCCAATCAAATGCTTCAAGATCTGAATACACCAAAATAAACCCTGCTTTTCCATCAGTAGATTTCATCGTTGGTGCACCACCAGTAGACCAGTAGGAATAAGTCTTTGAGACCCCCGAGTGGTTCTTGATCTTCTTTTCGATTTCAGTAGCTGTACTTACAACTTCTGAATCATCGATAGTTGAAGTTGGAGAGTCCACAACCATGACTGCAATAGGCTCCTCTGCTCCAAATACATCAACAACGTATTTAGCAGCAAGTGCAGATTCACTATTGAGGTCTGAATATCCACCAGAATCTAGCCGGCCAAAGGACAATGAACCAATTGCACCAGCAGCAATCGTTGCAATGACAAAGGAGAGAAGAACTACCTTGCTGCGCCTTACGATGAACTTTCCAAGCTTCTCAAACACGTTTAATGCTCCCTAGATGTAGACTTAAAGCTATGAGTGATCTCTTTCCAAATGTGACATCAGATGAGATCGATCCTGAAGCCGCGGCAGAACAGTTACGTCGTGAAGAAGAATTGAAATCTGATAAACCGCCCCATCACCAGGATTAATCTGCAGCAACAGCCGGAGTTGGCGCAGCTGCGGGAGTTGTTTTAGCCGGCTCACTTGCAGTTGCCTTCGTTGCTGAATCTGTTTTATAAAATCCAGTGCCTTTGAACACCACACCGACGGCGCTATAGACCTTACGGATTTCTCCCTTGCACTGTGGGCACTCGGTGAGTGAGGCATCACTAAAGGATTGGAGCGCTTCGAATTCATGATTGCAAGCGTTACATGCGTATTGGTAAGTAGGCACTAGCGCTCCAATCTATAAATTCAGCCCTTTTCCAACCCTTTAGGGGTAGAGGGTAAGTCTAAAGAAGTGAGACGATTGGCGCGAATTCAAGTCCAAGATATGAAGGAGTTCTAAGTGAAAATCACTCGAGTCCGACAGTTCTTGGCCGCTTTTACCCTTCTTAGCGTGCTAGGCATGATGCCAGCGAGTGCAAACTCACTTATTACTACCTCACCAATAAGTGGGTCTACAGTTACAACAGCTCCTACCTCTGTAACTCTTACCACCCAAGTTGCTTTACTTGCTGATGCAAATGAAATAGTTGTTACAGATCCTAATGGTGTACGCGTTGATGATGGAACTCTCACTATTACTGATGTTTCAGCCACTATTGGGTTGCGACCACTAGTTGATTCTGGAATATATAGAGTTTCATACACTTTGTATTCAGAGGGAGAAGTTCCACTAGAAGGTTCATTCACATTTAATTTCTCTGCCCCAACAGTTATTTCTCCTACGCAAGAATCGCCGACTCCTACGCAATCTCAAACGCCTGCCAGTAGTAGCTGGGGAACAAATATATTTATTATCTTTCTTTTAATTATGGCATTTTTTGTTCTTATAGCACTCGCACTTTATGCAAGAAAACTCTTTAGGGAACGATGATTGCTTTAAGCACAATCTTTAAATATCTCTCCCTGATCGGCTGTTTTTCAGCAGTTGGAACATTACTAGCCATGGGATTTTTACTTCTAGATACCCATGGTAAGTTATCGACTTCTGCTCAAAAGCTTCGCATGATGTTATGGATTTCAGGCTTGACCTGGTCAATTGGAAGCATTGGGACAATTCTCTTTACATTAGCAACTATCTTGGATCAGCCTCTCTCAGTTGCTTTAGATTCAACAGTTCTACGCTCTTTCATTACACAAATAACTTTAGGTCAATATTTACTATTTCAATCACTGGTTGCCCTCTTCATAACTTTTGCATCAATTCGTGTCAATAAAATCCTTACAGCAATTTTCCTTCTTATTCTCACACTTATTGGTTTAGTAGCACCAGTGTTTCAAAGCCACTCAGCTTCAAGCGGTTCACATGCACTGGCTATCGGCTCTTTGGTTATCCATATAATTGCTCTATCTCTGTGGGTAGGCGGCGTTATAACTCTTGCGATTTTGGATCCGCAAGATAGGCCAATCGCAGTTCCACGTTTTAGTCAATTAGCGTTGTGGGCAGCCATTGCTGTTGTTTTAAGTGGAACGGCAAATGCTTGGGCTCGCCTTGATTTCAAAGAAGCCTGGAACAGTGCATATGCATGGGTAGTAATTGGCAAAGTTGTTTTTACGGTAATTTTAATTGCAATTGGATATGTGCACCGCAAGAATTTGGCGCTGCGCAGTTCAATTAATTGGAAAGGATTTGCACGTTTAATCTTTGCAGAAAGTTTGATTATGGTTGTAACGGTTGCAATGGGAGCATGGTTATCGTCAAATCAAGCACCGTTAAGACCAGAGCGCCCAAAGTTTGATCCTGCATTAGCCATTGCCGGCATTTCATCACCACAGGCACCAACCTGGAGCCGTATTTTCCTTAGTTATGAACCAGATGCACTCATGATTGGAATCTTAGTAACAGCGCTTGCTCTCTACATTAAAGGCGTTGTCGTTCTAACAAAACGTGGTGATAAGTGGCCGGTAGGTCGCACAATTTCATTTGCTTTAGCAATTTCAGCAATAGATTTTGCAACTAGTGGCGGCCTGGGGTTATATGCTCACTTTGCTTTTTCATATCACATGGTCGCTCACATGATTTTAGGAATGATTGCACCTATTGGCATTGTGTTAGGGGCACCAATTACTTTAGCGCTTCGAACGTTGCCACAGGGTAGAAATAGTGATGAGCGCGGTGTCAGAGGCTCATTACTTGCCGCACTCCATTCACGATTAGCAATATTTTATACCAACCCTTTAGTGGCCTTAGCTTTCTTTGATGGCTCACTATTTGTCCTTTACTTTACAGATTTATTCGGTTCAATGATGCAATCACATGCGGGCCACCTCTTTATGAATATTCATTTTCTGCTTGCCGGAATTCTCTTCTTCCATGTTGTTATTGGAATTGATCCAAACCCTCGCAGAGTTCCACATTTAGTGCGCATTGTTATTCTTTTTGCTGCCATGAGTATTCATGCATTCTTCTCTGTGGCATTGATGTCGGCATCTACTCTCATTGATGGGGGCTATTTCGGATCCCTTAAATCACCATGGCTCATTGATTTGCTTGCTGATCAACGCATCGGGGGATCAATCGGTTGGGCGATGGGTGAGATCCCAATTCTTCTGGCCCTAGTTGCTACCTTTGTCAGCTGGGTTAAAGATGACTCACGTGAGCGAATTCGAATTGATAAGAATGCCGAACGCTCAGCAGCCATGGGCCAGCCAGATGAGTTAGCCACATACAACAAGTATTTGCAAGATCTAGCCCAACGCGATAGAAATGAACCCTAATGGAAAATTTATTTGACATTCCCAGTGAATATAGAGATCTCCGTGCAAGCGTTCGCGCTTTGGCAGAAAAGGAGATTGCTCCATTTGCAAAAGCAGTTGATGAAGATCACCGTTTCCCACAAGAAGCAGCCGATGCCCTTCAAAAAGCTGGGTTAGCTGCAGCCCATGTTCCAACTGAATATGGTGGTGATGGAGCAGATGCTCTAGCTGTTGTCATAATCATTGAAGAAGTTGCACGCGTGTGTGCCTCCTCATCGTTGATTCCTGCAGTCAATAAACTGGGATCACTTCCACTGATGCTGGGTGGAAATACAGATCAGAAGCAACGCTGGTTGTCACAGTTGGCACAGGGTAAAGGTTTTTCATACTGTTTATCAGAATCTGACGCAGGCTCAGATGCTTCAGCACTTCGCACAAAGGTAGAGCAAGATGGTGATGGCTGGATACTCAATGGAAGCAAGAAGTGGATTTCAAATGCCGGAATTTCTGAGTTTTACACCGTCATCGCTCAAGGCGATGCCTCACTTGGCTCTAAAGGAATCACCGCTTTCGTAGTTGAAAAATCAGACCCTGGCGTATCTTTTGGCGCACCAGAAAAGAAAATGGGATTTAGAGGATCACCAACGCGTGAGGTTTATTTCGACAACGTCAAGCTTGCAGATGATCGCCGCATCAGCGCAGTTGGTGAAGGATTTGCCCTAGCAATGAACACACTTGATCACACACGCATTACCATCGCCGCCCAAGCACTTGGTATTGCCCAAGGCGCACTTGATGTTGCAACAACGTATTCACACCAACGCAAGCAATTTGGCAAAGAGATTTTCGATTTTCAGGCTGTCCAATTTATGTTGGCAGATATGGCAATGAATATTGAAGCTGCCCGCCAGTTAACTTATGTTGCTGCATCAAAGAGTCAGAGTGGTGAAAAAGATCTACGCTTCTTCTCAGCGGCAAGTAAATGCTTTGCAAGTGATGTAGCAATGAAAGTAACAACTGATGCGGTCCAGATTTTGGGTGGCTATGGCTATGTCTCAGATTATCCAGTTGAGCGCATGATGCGAGATGCCAAACTCACCCAGATTTATGAGGGAACTAATCAAATTCAGCGAATAGTTATGGCTCGCAATCTACCTAACGCTTAAATCTAACTATGAGTGAAGGCGTTGCAGCAGCATCTAGCGCAATGTCGTGCGGTTCTCTTGGCAAAGTTTCACTTGTTAATTCACCAGCATGAACTAAACCAATTTTCCAGCCAGGCAAAGTTGGTAATGCCCGATCATAAAAACCGCCACCTTGCCCCATTCGATAACCATCTTGATCGATACGAAGTGCAGGTGTTATGACTACGCCAACATCACCTGTGTCTGTAACAGCCGGACCAATTGGTTCTGTTAAGTTCTTAGTAATTTTCATATTCTTAGGGTCGCCATCCCATTGAACCCATTCAATGACCAAACCATTTACTCGAGGCAGTAATAGCTTTTTGCCATCGGCCAAAAAAGCTTTATTAATCTCAGTGGTGCTTGGTTCCTGGGCATATGAAAAGTATGAGCAAATTGTTGTGGCACTTACTATCTCTGGAGCTTTCAAAATCACATTAAAATTGGTGGGGATGAATTTTTGAACCCGTTCACGGCGGAAACGATCTCGTAACTGCTTCTTGAGTGTGTTCTGATTCATCGCTATCGCCCTCTTCATTCCATGCCTAAATCCCAGAGATTACTAACTTCAACAAGTATGGTGTGATTATGGCAGAGCACACGCGGGTTGATGAGTTTTTGACTTCACTTTTAGCGATTTGCAAACCTCTTGATTCTTTTGAAATGCCATTACTTGATGCCCACGGTGCAACTCTCTCGCAAGATGTCTTTGCAGGAGAGCGCTTAGTAATGAAAGCTGGATCTAGAATCCGATCAACTCAAATTGGTTTAGCTGCTTCAATTGGACTCGATCACTTACCTACCAGACCGCATCCACGTGTTGTGGTGATGTCAGCTGGCCCAGATCTAGTTGAACCAGGTAAGACGCTTAAAGATGATGAAGAGTTTGAAACTAACTCTTGGATGCTTACAACTGCGGTGCGTGAGGTTGGCGCAGTTGCTTATCGCGTTCATTCAATTCCAGATGATGAAGCCCAGTTACAGAAATTGATTGAAGATCAATTAGTACGGGCTGACCTAGTTATAATTAGCGGTGAGCGCCATGATGATTCATTTGATTTAATTACCCGAACCATTTCTAACATGGGCGAAGTTACAACTGTTGATATGGCGATAGAGATGAGTGGTAGACATAACTATGGAGTTATTGGTCCCGATAAGACACCGATCATCACTCTTCCAGGTGATCCAATTGCGGCATATATTTCATTTGAGCTCTTTGTTCGGCCAATGATTCGCACAATGTTGGGCGCTGCAACTATCCATCGACCAAGTATTAAAGCCAAGTTAGAAAAAGCGATTGAATCCAGTGAGGGGATGCGTTCATATATTCGTGCCGTACTTTCTGAAGATGGTACATCGGTAACTCCCTTGATAAATCAAGAGGAGATTTCAACACTTTCAGATGCTTCTGCCTTTATCGCCGTGGGTGAGAAGGATGTTCATTTGAAAGCTGGCGATGAAGTAACTGTTGTTATTCTAGAGCGTAGATACATTTAAGTTCACCGATGACTTATCTATGGCCGGTAGTTATCAAAAGTGAAGATTTATCGCTGCAGGCATTGAGATTGAGAGATCGAGGTCGGTGGAATAGTGTCCGAGCTGAAAATCGTGACTGGCTTTCTCCATGGGAAGCCACCATTCCAATAATTTCAGGGGACGATGCGCAGCTTCCCAGCCAGCTACCTTCTTACTTTGAAATGGTGCGCACCCTTAACTCTGAGGCTAGAAATGGCCGCTCATTCTCATTTGCAATCTGGCATCAGCGCAACTTAATTGGGCAGATTACAATAGGCGGGATAATCCTTGGTGCAATGCGGGGTGGCCATATTGGTTATTGGATTGATAAAAACTATTCAAATAGGGGCTTTACAACGCAGGCGGTGATGGCCCTAACAGAGTATTCATTCTCTGCGCTCAATCTTCACCGCATTGAAATCAATATAAGGCCTGAAAATGGAGCATCGAGGCGAGTAGCACAGAAAGCCGGCTACATTTTTGAAGGAGAACGTGCCCGTTATTTACATATCGCAGGTCAATGGCGAGACCATGTCGTATTCGTTAAGGAAAATCCTGCCATTAAGTAGGCTCTAAATCCCAAGTTCTGCATGCCTAATCCTTTATCTTTGTTCATCATGGCTTCTGGACTTATCTATATTGCGATCATTGGTATGTGGGTCGCTTATTTTGCACCCCGTTGGATCCATGACCGTAATGAATTTTCTGGAAAGTCGGTAGAGCGATTTAAGAGTGCACTTATTGTTGTTGCAACCTCGTCTCCTCATGGCACTTCTGGAAGTGGATCGATACATATTGATTTAGATCGCGAAGCAAAAATTGCACAACTTCTGATGCGCAGGCGCATAATGTTTTTTATTTTAACTGGTTCACTTACTACAACACTTGTGGGTGGTTTTATGAATACGATGCCGTTTATTTATTCATTAGTTCCTGCTACTGGAATATTGATTTATGTTGCAAGTGTTCGTCGCCAAACAATCGCCGACAAGATTCAATACCGACGTGTGCAGCAACTTCACCGTCGCACAACAGGCGTATCTGCAACCAACTTGGCTGATGTAGTAACACCTAAGCCTTCACAAGAGCATTGGATTCCACTCTCAGAGCGCGAACTTAAAGGCGTTGTCTTATTACCTAAGGGAACTGCAGCTGTTCGTCAGACGTGGGAACCTTCAGAAGTGCCAGCTCCAACTTATGTCAGTGCACCTAAGGCGATAATTCCTAAACGCGTTATTGACTTAACTATTCCTGGAGCTTGGAGTGATGAGCAAGAACGTTTAGAGCGTGAAGCATTGGCTGCAGCATCGCCTTCGCGCGATGAAATCTTTGATCAACAACTTGCCGATGAAGCAGTTGAGCGTCTAAAGCAGGCTCGTGCCTCTAACGAATAGTTAGATCCACGAACTCATCCACATACGTTGCAACCAAGCATCGTATGTGATTATTTCGCCTGTAAAAATTGGCAAGAAATAAATAAAGTTCAAAAAGATAACAGTTACAAAAGCTGCAACGAGAGCTTGTGAGATGCCTGATTTCAATGAACTTTCCAACAATAACTTCGCACAATATACAAGAGCTAAAATCATAAATGGCTCGAAAACAACTGCATAGAAAGTAAATACTGTGCGGGCCTGAAAGAAGAACCATGGCAAGTATCCAGCCATCATGCCCAGCACAATCAGATTCAATGCAGCTTCAGATGTATGTTTAACTAAGTTACGCAACCAAAAGCCAATAACCACTGCCACAGCAATCGTTCCCGCCCACCAAAGAAGTGGTGTGCCAATGGCTAAAACTTCTTGTGCGCAGTTATCGCTACCACATCCTTTGGGTGATTCATAGAAAAAGGAAGTTGGTCTTGCCATAACCATCCAACTCCAAGGATTGGCTTGGTAGGAGTGTTTCTCAGTTAAACCAGTATGGAAACCAAGCATTTCTGAGTGATAATGAATCCACGAGGCAAAAGTATGTGTTGACCATGTGCGATCCCAACCACGATTACTTAGAAACCAACCAGTCCATGTTGAGATGTAAACAACGACAGGAAGAAAACCATATTGGATGAACTTGGTTAGTGTAGGGCGAACTATGTCCTTAGAAGGATGTTGCGAGAATATTTTATAGAGTGAAACAAAGAGCATAGCAACCAAGAAATAGAGCGCACTCCATTTGCAACCCATTGCTAAACCAATAGCAATTGCCGCCAGCCAATGGCGTTGTTGATGCCAGAGATAAAGTGCCAAGAGAACAAAGAATGTTAGGAACAAATCAAGAAGTGCAGTTCTTGAATGGACTAGCACTAAACCATCACACGCCATTAAGAATGCACCTACAGCAGTTAATAGCGGTGAGTAAAACAGCACATGAACCAGACGGGCAAAGAGTAAAATAAGTAAGGTGCCTATAACTGCCGTTGCAAAGCGCCAACCAAATTCATTATCGCCAAAGAGTTTGATGCCACTGGCAATGAGCCATTTGCCAACAGGGGGATGAACAATAAACTCGGGTTTTGAGCCACTGACTTCCACGCCATATTTCAAGAAATCTCTAGCACCATCAACGTAATAGACCTCATCAAAAACAAAGCCCTTGGGAGTTGCCAGGTTAATTAATCGAATCGCAAGGGAGGCAATCGCTATAAGGATCGGGGCGATGGCGGCAATCATGTGTGTAATCGTATGCGCTAGTCGGTGGAAAATTACTGAGATGATGGACCCGTGGCATTGATATTGGCAGCAACCCCGCTGGGAAACCCAGCCGATGCAAGCGAGCGCCTAAAAACTGCAATTGAAGATGCCACCGTTATCGCCGCTGAAGATTCCAGAAGGTTTCACCGTTTGTGTTCAGATCTTGGAGTTACATTCACAGCCCGCATACTTTCCTTTTTTGAAGGCAATGAAGATGAGCGAACTGCTGAACTGTTAAATGAGTTATCAGCTGGCGCTCATGTCTTAGTTGTTTCAGATGCAGGTATGCCAACGATAAGTGATCCGGGATTTAGATTGCTGCGAGAAGCAATTGCTCGTGGTCTTGAAGTCTCTGTTATTCCTGGACCGAGCGCAGTAACAATGGCAGTTGCTCTATCTGGATTACCAACAGATCGATTTACTTTTGAGGGTTTTCCACCACGCGCTGCAGGTGCACGATTAGCCACATTTGAAAAACTGCGTCATGAAGTGCGCACTATGGTTTTCTTTGAAGCGCCTCACCGATTAGCAGAGTCGCTCTCTGATGCTCAATCGGTTTTTGGTAGTGAACGCAAAGGTGCAATTTGTCGAGAGATGACTAAGCAATACGAAGAAACGATCCGTGGATCACTTTCTGAGCTTTCAACATGGGCTGATTCCAATGAAGTCCTTGGTGAAATCACTTTGGTTATTCAAGGCGCAGTCCTAGATTCAGCAGCAATGACTGCTGATGAAATGGTGGCCCGTGTTCGTGAATTTGAAGCAGCAGGCATGGATCGCAAAGGCGCAATAGCCAGCGTTGCCGCTGAATTCTCAATTGCAAAGCGATTGGTTTATGCCGCAGTGGTCGATGCGAATAAGATGAGCAAGTGACTAAGTCCTTTTACCTAACGACGCCGATTTATTACGTCAACGATGCACCGCATATTGGCCATGCCTATACAACTGTTGCCGGTGATGTCTTAACTCGTTGGCATCGTCAAAAAGGTGAATCAGTCTGGTTTTTAACGGGCACAGATGAGCATGGACAAAAAGTGATGCGCACAGCAGAGGAAAATAACACTGCGCCACAAGCTTGGGTTGATCGCTTAGTGCAAGATGCGTGGAAACCAAATTGGCAAGCACTCAATATCGCTAATGATGATTTTATTCGCACCACTGAAAAACGTCACACTGAACGTGTTCAAAAGTTCTTGCAATCTCTCAAAGATTCTGGCCATATTTATGCGGGTAAGTATGAAGGCCCATACTGTGTTGGTTGCGAGGAGTTCAAACTTCCAGGCGACCTTGTTGAAATTGAAGGTAAGAAATGCTGCCCAATCCACAGCAAACCAATAGAGCTTGTCAATGAAAATAACTGGTTCTTTAAACTTTCTGATTTTGTTCAACCATTGCTCGAGCACTACCGCACAAATCCTGATGCTTGCCAACCTGAAAGTGCACGCAATGAAGTCGTTTCCTTTTTAGAGGGCGGCGTCACCGATCTTTCAATCTCTCGTTCAACTTTTACATGGGGTATCCCTGTTCCTTGGGATACTGATCAAGTTGTCTATGTTTGGTTTGACGCACTCCTTAATTATGCAACTGCCGTTGGTTTAACTGATGCACCAGAGAGTGAAGGCGGCAAGAAGTTTGCACAGACTTGGCCAGCAGATGTGCACTTAGTTGGAAAAGATATTTTGCGCTTCCACGCTGTTATCTGGCCAGCCATGCTGATGGCTGCAGGTTTAGATGTTCCTAAAAAAGTTTTTGCTCATGGTTGGCTACTTGTTGGTGGCGAAAAGATGAGTAAGAGTAAGTTGACGGGCATTGCACCAAAAGACATCACAGATCATTTTGGCGTTGATGCTTTCCGTTATTACTTCTTGCGTGCTATTCCATTTGGTACCGATGGCTCTTTTTCATGGGAAGACATGGCTGCCCGGTATACATCAGAGCTCGCAAATGACTTTGGAAACCTAGCATCTCGCTGCGCAGCAATGGTGGAGAAGTATTGCGGCGGGGTATTACCGGCTAAAAGCAATGATGCTGGGCTCGAGAGTGCACTCAAAGAGACTGCGGTGACGGCCGATGCTGCCATGTGTGAATTAAATTTCCAAGGTGCAATCGTTGCAATCATGGATTTTTGTAAGAAAGTAAATGGCTACGTGACTGAAAAAGAGCCATGGATTCTTGCTAAAGATCCTGCAAATGCTCAGATTCTTGAAGATGTTTTATATAACACCGCAGAGTCGCTACGCGCACTTGCGGTATTACTCAATGCGGTTATGCCACAAACCTGTGAGATTTTGTGGAGCAGCTTAGGTGCTCAAGCATCACTTGGCGATCTTGGTGCACAAAAGATCTCTGATGTTGCACAGTGGGGTCAACTACCTCCAGGTTCTACAGTCACTAAAACCCCAGTTCTTTTCCCTCGTTTAGAAACAAACGCTTAATACATATGGCTGATCGCCACAACCGCGATATTGATCGTCAGCGCGCACCTCTGCCAGAACCACTTCCCGCTCCGACGGTTGACTCACATGCGCATCTGGAGATTATTACTGATACTGCACCCGATTCACCAGAAGTTGCGCAAGTAATTGCTGAAGCTAAAAGCGTAAATGTGGATCGAATCATGCAAGTGGGTTATTCAGCCGAACAGTCTGCGTGGTGTGTAGCTGCAGCAGAAAAATGGAACACATCAGTTTTAGCAGCCGTTGCACTCCATCCTAATGAGGCTCCAGTTGTTGAAAACCTAGAAGCAGATTGGGCAGTGATTGCTCAATTGGCAGAGCACCCAAGAGTTCGTGCAATTGGTGAGACTGGACTGGATTACTTTCGCACACCACCAGAGCTTCGAGGACGCCAGCAAGAATCCTTTAAATGGCATATTGAATTGGCAAAGAAAACTAGCAAGGCTTTAGTTATTCATGATCGTGATTCACATGATGATGTTCTCTCTGTCTTACTTGAAGTTGGTGCCCCAGAAAAAGTTATCTTTCACTGCTTTTCAGGCGATATCGAGATGGCTAAGACGTGCATACAGCGTGGATATGTCCTCTCCTTTGCCGGCACGTTAACCTTTAAAAACGCACCTGCCTTGCGCGAGGCAGTGAAGTTAGTTCCAATTGATCAACTCTTAGTTGAAACTGACTCACCTTTCCTTGCACCTATGCCACATCGTGGAGCTCTTAATACTCCAGCGCAGATTGCTAATATTGTGCGCGCCATGGCAGTTGAGCGAAATGCAGATGTTGGGGAGTTAGCAAGTTCACTTGGTTTTAACGCACAGCGCTTATTTGGCTCATTTGCCTCATGAGATTATTAGGGGCCGCGCACATCCGCGAACTAGCTGCAGCGTTGGATTTAAAACCATCTAAGTCACTTGGACAAAACTTTGTCATTGACTCCAATGTCTGCACAAAAATCGTGCGCACAGCAGCAGTTAGCCCAACTGACATAGCACTTGAGATTGGCCCAGGCCTTGGTTCACTCACATTAGCTTTGCTCGAAAGCGCGGCATCAGTTGTGGCAGTTGAAATTGATCCACGATTAGCCGAGCAGTTGCCAAAGACTGTTACTAGTTTTTTTGAACGACCAGAAAAACTCACAGTTCTTAACCAGGACGCCCTCTCTATTCAAACCTTGCCTGTTGACCCAACGGTGTTAGTAGCTAATTTGCCCTATAACGTTTCAGTGCCTGTGCTGCTGCACTTGCTGGAAAAGTTTGAAACACTGCGCACGGGTGTAGTCATGGTGCAAGCAGAAGTAGCTGATCGTTTGGCAGCAAAGCCAGGTGCAAAAGATTATGGAATCCCATCGGTTAAAGCTGCCTGGTGGGCAGATGTTAAAGGTGCGGGATCAGTATCGCGTTCAGTATTTTGGCCAACGCCAAACGTTGATTCAAAGCTAGTCTCATTTACGCGAAGGCAAACACCAGGGAATGAAGAACTACGTCGCAAAGTATTCACAATTATTGATGCAGCCTTTGCCCAGCGCAGAAAAATGCTGCGTTCGGCTCTTTCTAACCTCTATGGCTCTTCATCTGCTGCCGAGGAGATTCTTAAGCGCGCAAAGATTGACCCAACCCTTCGTGGTGAGGCTTTAGAGATCTCGGGTTTTTGTGCCATCGCAGCCGTTGCACCTGACATTTTCTAGTCAACGCATTAAGGTCAAACCATGCCAATAAAAAACGTGACGGTTCGGGTGCCGGCAAAGGTCAACCTGCAGCTATCAGTTGGCCCACGTGAAGAAGATGGTTTCCATAATCTGGTCTCAGTTTTTCAAGCTATTTCCATTTTTGATGAAGTAACGATTTCCTTAGGACAACCTAAATCTGGCATTAGCGTCTCACTTATTGGTGAACAAACTCATGGTGTGCCAGCAGATGCTAATAACTTAGCGGCCCAAGCTGCAGCGATGATGGCTAAAGAGTATGACATCGACATTGATGCGCATATTGAAATTAAGAAATCTATTCCTGTGGCCGGCGGAATGGCCGGCGGTAGTGCTGATGCAGCAGCGACAATTGTTGCTATTGATTATCTGTATTCACTGGGCATGAGCCGTGAGGAAATGGCAGAGATTGCCGCAAAGTTAGGTAGTGATGTTCCCTTTATGTTAAATGGCGGAACTGCAATTGGCACAGGCCATGGAGATCAATTAACTTCTGCTCTATCTCGTGGCACCTATCACTGGGTACTTGCACTTTCGACACATGGATTATCTACACCGGCTGTGTATGCAGAATGTGATCGTTTGCGAACTGGGCTTGAGATTGTCGAACCTCAAACTAATGAAGCTCTGATGCAGGCCTTACTTGCTGCTGATGCACCATCAGTCGGTGCCCACCTGGTAAATGATTTACAACCTGCTGCATGTTCTTTGCGTCCTGCGTTGCGTTTAGTTCTAGATGTTGGCCAGGAGTATGGAGCCCTTGGCGCGTTGGTCTCAGGATCAGGGCCAACCGTTGCTTTTCTAGTTGCCGATGAGGAAGCAGGCCTTGATTTAGCGGTGGCATTGACCGCTAGCGGTGTTGTGGGCAGCGTTGTTCGCGCATATGGACCTGTAGCTGGGGCAAAAGTAATCTCATAAAGAAGGTGCAATGTGGTCACAACCATGCCCATGTATGAGGGAGAATACGTGTTCCGCCATTGTGTAGTGGCTAGCACATGGGCCTTTGAAGCCCAGGGTCCAGGATCGATACCTGGTGGCGGAGCCACCGATAGGATTCACTTGTGACCGTAGAAACCGTGATCGTTCTCGCAGCTGGCGAAGGCACACGGATGAAATCGGCAAAAGCCAAAGTTCTCCATAGCGTTGCAGGACGTTCGCTTCTGGGACATGTCTTACATGCAGTTGATCACCTGAAAGCTAAAGAAGTTCGCATTGTTGTCGGCTCTGGCCGTGAATTAGTTGAAGAACATATCTCTCATATTGCGCCAAAAGCAACAACGCTCTTTCAAGAACGCCGTGGTGGCACAGGACATGCTGCGCAGTTAGCCCTCGCAGCGACAACTCCTAAAGGCACAGTATTGGTTTTAGCTGGTGACACACCTATGCTCACTGGGGAATCACTGGCAGCCTTTATCGATGCACATAACTCAGGAAAGTTTGCAGCCTCAGTTCTCACTGCTGAGCATCCAGATCCAACGGGCTACGGCCGCATTATCCGAGATGATGCCGATGAGCTATTAAAGATTGTTGAAGAAAAGGATGCCACAGATGAAGAGCGCATTATCTTTGAGATTAACTCTGGTGTGTATGCATTTGATGGCGCTGCATTGGCGGCCTCCATTGGAAAGCTCAATAACTCCAATGCCCAAGGCGAGCTGTATTTAACTGATGTGATTGGAATCCTCAAGAGTGAAGGCGCATCGGTTGCAGCAATCATGATTGATGATTTCACTGAAATTCTTGGCGTGAATGACCGAGTTCAGCTAGCTGAATCTGCAGCCCTTCTTCGTGATCGCATTAATGAAGAGTGGATGCGCTCTGGTGTAACAATTATTGATCCAACAACAACGTGGATTGATGCCACTGCCACAATCTCTTCCGATGTAACTATTTATCCAGGCAGTGCGATTTATGGAACAACAACTATTGCCCAAGGTGCATCCATCGGACCTCGCACAACCCTAACCAACTGCCAGGTTAAGGAAGGCGCGTCTGTACTTGAATCAATTGCAACCGACACCGTCATTGGTGAAGGCTCAACTGTTGGTCCGTTTACATATTTGCGCCAAGGAACAGTCCTTGGTGATGCAACAAAGGCTGGAGCATTCGTTGAAATGAAGAATGCAACTGTTGGAACTGGCTCAAAAGTCCCACATCTTTCCTATGTTGGCGATGCCACCATTGGAGAAGGTAGCAATATTGGCGCTGCAACAATCTTTGTTAACTATGACGGGGTAGAAAAGCACCACACCACTATCGGAGATCATGTCCGCATCGGTAGCGACACAATGTTGGTTGCACCACTGACTGTGGGAGATGGGGCTTATACGGCCGCCGGATCTGTCATTACTGAAGATGTTCCTGCAGGCGCGATTGGCGTTGGGCGAGCTAAGCAGAGAAATGTATTAGGTTGGGTCATGCGCAAGCGCGCTGGTTCCAAATCAGCACAAGCCGCTGAAGCTAAAGAGAAGAAGGGCTAATACATGAGCGAGATCCGTTTATCTTCTGAAAAGAGATTACGTCTTTTTGCAGGCCGCGGGTTTCCTGAATTAGCTGATGAAGTCGCATCAGAGCTTGGTATTCCACTTACTCCCACTTCAGCATATGACTTTGCAAATGGTGAAATCTTTGTTCGCTTCGAAGAATCAGTTCGTGGCTGCGATGCTTTCGTAATTCAAAGCCACACTACACCAGTCAACAAGCAAATCATGGAACAACTCATCATGGTCGATGCGTTAAAGCGCGCCTCCGCAAAGCGCATCACTGTTGTTGCACCTTTTTATGGTTATGCACGTCAAGATAAAAAGAGCCGAGGACGCGAACCAATCACTGCGAGACTAATGGCAGATCTTTTCAAAACTGCTGGTGCGGATCGATTGATGTGTGTTGATTTACACACGTCACAAATTCAAGGTTTCTTTGATGGTCCTGTAGATCATCTCTTTGCACTTCCAATGTTGGCTAACTATGTTGGTAGTAAAGTCGATCGCACACGTTTAACAATCGTCTCTCCAGACTCTGGTCGAGTACGCGTTGCAGAGCGTTGGTCAGATCTGCTTGGTGGTTGCCCAATCGCATTTATTCACAAAACCCGTGATCCACGCATCCCAAATGAATCTTCAACTGGGCGTGTTGTCGGTGATGTGCAGGGACAGACGTGCGTAGTTATCGATGACATGATCGACACTGCAGGCACAATTACTAAAGCAGTTGAAGCTCTCTTTGATGCAGGTGCAGCAGATGTGATCATCGCTGCAACACATGCCGTCTTCTCAGGTCCAGCAGTTGAGCGTCTTCGATCATCTCGCGCCTCAGAAGTTGTTGTGACAAATACTCTGCCCATCTCAGAGGATCAAAGATTTGAGGGACTCACAGTCCTATCGATTGCTCCACTTCTTGCCCGCGCTATCCGCGAGGTATTTGAAGATGGCTCAGTCACCTCCCTCTTTGACGGGCATTCCTAAGCGGGGATTTGCTTCCTATAGCCCCTCGAAGATATTGTTGGCAGTGTTCCGGCGAGGGTAAGAATCTACTTCCGTAATCGACGGCTTAAGGGTTTGACTCCTCATCGGAACTTTGTGCACAGACCGAAGTTACGAAATCAAAATATTTAGAGGAGATTTACAATGGCAGAAATCAGCATCAACGGCGTAGTTCGTACCGAATTTGGTAAGGGCGCATCACGTCGTGCACGTCGCGATGGTTTGGTTCCTGCCGTCATCTACGGTCACGGTGAAAAGCCACAACACATCACTCTTCCAGCACGCGAACTAGGCGTTGCTCTCAAGCAGTCAAACGTATTGCTTGACATCTCTATTGATGGAAAGACAGAGCTCACACTTCCAAAGGCGATTGTTCGCCACCCACTTAAGCAAATACTTGAGCACGTCGATCTCGTTCTAGTTCGTCGCGGTGAGAAGGTTGTTGTTGCAGTTCCTGTTCATGCAATTGGTGAGCACAGCCGCGATGGAATTCTTGAGCATGTTCACAACTCAATTGAAGTTCGCGTTGAGGCAACTGCAATTCCTAGCTTCCTAGAAGTTGATATTGATGGAATGACCGCTGGTGAGTCACGTTATGCATCAGATGTGAAGCTGCCAGCAGGCGTTGAACTTGAATCTGATCCAAAGACAATCGTTGTTCACTTGTCTGAGAAGTCCACAGCAGTTGAAGAAGTAGTGGCTCCAGTGGCAGCAACAACTGATGCCGCAGCACCTGCAGAAGATGGCGAAAAGAAGGACGCTTAACCCTTACGCTTACCGTTATGACGTGGTTGGTAGTGGGCCTGGGCAATCCAGGCGATAAATACGCTGCCACCCGTCACAACGTGGGCCAGATGGTGATTGATGAATTAGTTCGTCGCAATAACGTGAAATTATCTTCACACAAATCCCGCACATTGATTGCAGCCTTTAAGTTAGGCGTGGGTGTTGATGCACACCCAGTTATTGTTGCTAAGTCACAAACATTTATGAATGAGACAGGTGGGCCGATTAAAGCCCTAGCCAACTTTTATTCTGTAGAACCACAAAAGATTATTGCCCTCCATGATGAACTCGATATTCCTTTTGCAGCAATTCGTACAAAAATTGCTGGTGGGGATAATGGTCACAACGGCCTTAAATCAATGACCTCTGCTTTTGGGACTGCTGAGTATTACCGCGTGAGATTAGGAATTGGTCGCCCCATGGGTGAACAAGATCCAGGTGATTTTGTATTGAAAGCATTTTCAAAAGTGGAACAAAAAGATTTAGGTGAATTTATCGTGCGCGGGGCAGATGTTGTTGAGTCTTTGATTAACGAAGGTTTAGAGCGAACACAAACGCGTTATAACTCTTAATCAACCTGTATTTCGTAGTCCTGCAGCAACGCCGTTAATGGTGAGCAATAGAGCTCTGCGCAGTAGTGGATCTGCAGAATCGCCAGCATCACGCACGCGCTTGAGTAAGTTTATTTGTAGTAAGTGAATAGGTGAAAGATACGCATCGCGGACTTGCAATGTGCGGGCTAGAATCTCTTGATCTCCTAGTAATGATTTCTTATTTGTTAATTTGAGGATTTCTTCCACAGTTAAATCAAACTCGGCCTGGATGTGATCGAGGAAATGGTGGAGTTCTTTGGGTACAAGTGTTTGAACGTATCGACGAGCAAGAGCTAAATCAGTCTTAGCTAAAGTCATCTCGACGTTGCTAATGAAAGTATGGAAGAAGTGCCACTCACCGAGCATCTTGTGCAAGACATCAGTTTTTCCAGCCTCACGTGCTGCTTTCAACCCAGAGCCCACTCCAAACCAGCCAGGAACAATCTGGCGTGATTGTGTCCACCCAAATACCCATGGAATTGCACGAAGTGAAGCAAGACCACTGCTTGCATCTGGGCGGCGCGATGGACGTGAGCCTAAGAAAAGATTGCCAAGTTGCTCGACAGGAGTGGAAGCATAGAAATAAGCAGGTAGATCTGGATGATCAACTAGTGTGCGATAGGCAGTAAATGAGCTATCACTAACTAGCTGCATACACTCATTCCAACTATTTAAATCTTCTACCGATTGTCGTGGGCCACGGTTGAGTACTGTTGCTTCTAGTGATGCAGCCAGTGTTAATTCAACGTTTTCGCGGGCAAGGGATGCCAATGAATACTTATCGCTAATTACTTCACCTTGTTCGGTCATTTTGATTTGACCATCAACTGAACCCCATGGAAGAGCAACGAGTGCTTCATATGTTGGTCCACCACCACGGCCAACAGAACCACCGCGACCATGGAATAAACGTAGCTTCACACCGTGTTTGATTGCAATATCACGCAAAGAGCGTTGTGCTCGGTGGATTTCCCACTGGCTGGTGGCAATACCAGCATCCTTATTGGAATCCGAATATCCCAGCATTACTTCTTGAACATCACCGCGAAGTGCTACAAGTGAGCGATATGCAGGATTACTTAAAAGCTTTTCAAGAATCTCACCTGCTGCACGCAGTTCTGCCACTGTTTCTAGCAATGGGGCAAAGCCAATTCGCGCTTTCTTATTTTTAAGATTCACTAAACCTGCCTGCTGGGCCAGAACAACGGCTGCAATTAAATCATCTGCACCTTTGGTCATTGAGACGATATACGTTTCAATAGCTTGCGAACCAAAGCGATCAATCAAATCAGAGATTGCAAAGAAAGTATCGATAGTTTTTTGGCCATTAGCATCTAGTCCATTGATATTGAGATTAGTATCTGCTGCTAAAAAGCCTGTGAGAACATCGAACTTTTCATCATGTGATTTATCACGATAGGAATCACTACCAACCACCTGAGCTATAACATGGTGATGGGCATCTGAGTGCTCGCGAACATCCATGGTTGCATGGGTAATTCCAAAGGCTGCGACAGTGCGGATTGTGCGCTCAAGTAAGCCTGTGGCAATGAGTTCACCTTTATGTGCAAAGAGTGAATCGCGCATCAACATCAAATCTTTGAGCAGCTCTTCTGTATCTGCATAATCGCGATGTGGAACATGGGCAGCACCTTTTGCATGGCGGTCGCGAGTAAAAGCAAGGCGATGCACAATTGCAGTTGCCTTTAATCGATAAGGTTCTTGGGCATTAAGGCGCAAGAAACGTGGCTCAAATTCTTGAATGTGCTTTAAATCAGAGTCAACGGATGCGCTCAGTTCTGGTGTGGCACCAATAATGCGGGTTGAGATTGAAAGCATTTGTCGCAATGAGTTCATTGCATCAATGGTGACCCTAATGGCATGGCCAACTTGTAAGACCATGGCATCTGTTGTGACTTGTGCGGTGACATTTGGATTACCGTCCCTGTCACCACCAATCCAACTACCAAATGAGAGCGGGCGGGCTGTCACAGGAACTACAACGCCAATGCGCTTCATTTCACGAGCAAAATCATTGAGAACTTCTGGAACCGTCTGGCGGAATAAATCATCTAAGTAATACAGGGCGTTCATTGCTTCATCAAGAGGCTCAGGCTGACCAACGCGAAGTTCATCGGTTTGCCACAGTAGATCAATAGTTTCGGCTAAGCGATCTGCTTGAGAGGGATTACGAGCATCCTCTAGCAAATCTGCAACCTGTCCCATTTTACTCAACACTGATCGACGAGCAGCTTCAGTTGGGTGAGCTGTAAAGACTGGACGTACTGACATTTCATTAATCCACTGGGAAATCTCCTCAACCGTTAATTCATGTCCTGGTATTTGCGCTTGTAACGCTGCTTCAATTTTATCTACAGCACGTGCTAACCATGATCCCCCGTCAGCGCGAGCATCGGCTAATACACGAGCACGGTGTACTTGTTCTGCAATATTTGCTAAGTTGAAATAGGTACTAAACGCACGCACCAATTGCACAGATTCTTCAACAGAAAGTGATGCAAGCAGCTCTACGCCTTCACCCTCACGAACTGCCTTGCGCACTTTCTCTACTAGAGCCAACAGTGCTGGACCTTCTTGTCGAACTAATGTCTGACCTAGGAGGTCTCCCAGTCTGCGCACATCGCTACGCAAAGCAGCATCATCTGCTGCAACCGCACCGCCAAATCCGCTGGATTCCATTGGGTAATCCTCTCAGGTCGCCGTAGGTGGTGCGAACAAATTACAATGAAACCATGAGCCCCCTCCCTTTTGGGAACGGGGCCTAAGGTCGTTTACAGGAAGGTGTATCTGTGCGTGGCTTAATTTCAGCGCTGCCAACACAGCACAATGCATCTCATAGTGTGGCACCTTCACCGCTTTATCCATTTCTACTCGCGGCTCGCGCTGCAGATCATCCTCTACTAGTTGTTACAAGTTCTAGTCGCAGTAGTGAAGATCTAGTCAATGAACTTCGCGAATTACATAATAACGTTCTCGAATTTCCAGCATGGGAAACTTTGCCACATGAGCGTTTGAGCCCTCGCAGTGACACTGTTGCACGGAGGATTCAAACTCTTTATAAGTTAGAAAAAAATCAATCTTTGTTTCCAATAGTTGTCACACCAGTGCGTGGTGCCATTCATCGCATTATTTCAAATCTGGGTAAAGATGTAGTTTTCCAGTTAGAAATTGGTAAAGATCAATCTCTGGATGAACTTGTGCGACACCTTTCAACACTTGCTTATACCCGTACAGATTTAGTTGAGCACCGCGGCGAATTTGCTGTGCGTGGTGGAATCGTTGACTTGTTCTTACCGCTCAATGACTATCCCATCCGTATTGATTTCTTTGGCGATGAAATTGAAGATATGAGCTACTTTGAGGTAGCCGATCAACGCACCTTCACACCAGTTATAGGTGCTATTGAGATTTTCCCTTGCCGAGAACTTCTCATCACCAACAAGATTCGGCACCGTGCAATTGAACTAAAAGATTCCTTGCCTTCAGTAGCGCAGCTTCTAGAAAAGATTAGCGAAGGCATGAGTTTTGAAGGCATGGAATCACTGATTCCACTGCTCATTGATGAGACAGAATCGATTATTTCTCGAATGCCAGCTAATACTCAGATCATCTTCATTGATCAAGAGCGGATTAAATCTAGAGCTGCCGATTTGCTGGCAACTAATGAAGAGTTCCTCAATGCCTCTTGGAGTAATGCCGCACATGGGGCAGTGGCACCTATTCATGATGGCTCTGGGACATATATGTCGTGGGATGAGTTCAGTGCAGAAATTACTGAGCACAAGGTGGCCACAGCTTCACTCTCACCTTATGGTAGCGATCTAGCCGAAGACACAGAGTTCTTAGATTACAACGCAATAGATCCTATGCGCGGGGATATTGAGCGCGCTATTGAACAGTTGCGAAATGCTGTGGAATCTCATCGCACTGTGGTCTTTGCAACACATGGACACGGAATGCTCGAGAGATATTC
>JAGWYO010000076.1 GCA_018969355.1 Actinomycetales bacterium | reverse complement strand
ATCGCCGAAGTTAAACCAGATTTAATTCACACCCATACCTTTAAAGCTGGCTATGTCATTCGCATGAAGAAGCAACCAGTTCCTGTCATTCACACATTTCATGGCCACTTGCTAGATGATCCAGAGTTTTCAGGATTTAAATCAAAGATCATTATTGAACTAGAAAGAATGCTGGCTAAGAAATCGGCAAAGCTTGTAACAGTTGGTCGTCGGGTATCTGAAGAGTTATTAGAACAAAAGATCGGCTACCGCACACAATTTGTAAACATTCCACCAGGCGTTGTTCCGGTAAATGTGACACCTAAACAACAAGCTCTGAAGAATCTGAATCTAGAAGATGATGGAAGGCCATTGGTTGGCTGGATCGCTCGTGTTACTGGCGTAAAAAACCCAATGCGTGCACTTGAAGTCGCAGATGCTCTACCCGATACCCGCTTTGTTATGGCCGGCGGTGGCGATCTGCTGGATCAAGTAAAAGCAACAGCCCCAGCAAATGTCAGCGTTATTGGCTGGGCGCAGGCGG
Source organism: Actinomycetales bacterium (assembly GCA_018969355.1). GTDB lineage: Bacteria > Actinomycetota > Actinomycetes > Nanopelagicales > Nanopelagicaceae > Planktophila. The sequence goes on along the minus strand of JAGWYO010000076.1, from coordinate 1,514 downwards.
CAGATCTATTTGGCGCCGTCGACATCATTTTGTCCACCAGTGAAAATGAAGGCATGCCAGTTGCTCTAATCGAGGCGCAACTGGCTGGAAAGCCAGTTGTAGCAACGGATGTGGGATCAGTATCTGAGGTCATCTTGAATCATGAAACTGGCATCGTCACCAACAAAAACGCTGGATCAATCGCATCTGCCCTTGAATCCCTAGTCCTAGATAAAACCACCCGAGAAGAGATGGGACGTTTAGCTATCGCCCGCGCCCAAGCGCTTTTCTCAGTTGATCGCATGATTAACGCTCACATTGAACTTTACAAATCGATTGTGAAATAAGGTTTACCCATGCGTGTATTCATAACAGGTGGTGCCGGATTCATTGGATCTCACTTAGCTGACTATTACGTTGCAGCAGGTGATCAAGTAACAATCCTGGACAATTTTTCGACTGGATCAAAGGCCAACATTGCTCACCTAGATGGCAAGGTCACCACAGTTGAAGGTGACATCCGTAATGTTGATCTAGTTGAATCTCTAACTAAAGATGCCGACTTGGTTCTACACATGGCCGCAGCTCTTGGCGTAAATACAATCTTGGAATCACCAATTGAATCCATAAGCACCAACATCACCGGCAGTGAAGTTGTTCTTAACGCTGCAACTAAGTTCAATAAGCGCATCATCATCGCAAGTACATCTGAAATTTATGGCAAAAACCCCAAGCAGCCATTGTCTGAAACAGATGATCGAGTTGTTGGTGCCCCTCAAAAAATCCGTTGGACATATAGCGATGCCAAAGCGATTGAAGAGGCGATGGCTTCTGCGCTTCATCAAGAAAAGAAGCTGCCTGTAACAACTGTTCGCCTTTTCAACACAGTTGGCCTGCGCCAAACAGGTCGTTACGGAATGGTTGTCCCACGCTTTGTGCATGCAGCTCTGAAAAACGAGCCGATCACAATCTACGGTGATGGAACTCAATCACGGGTCTTTTGCCATGTTGCAGATGCCGTACAAGCAATTGTCACTATGGCAGCTAAAGATTCGACTATCGGAGATGTCTATAACGTTGGTGGAACTGGTGAAGTGACGATTAAGGAGCTTGCAGATCAAGTACTAGCGGTTACTGGATCGCAATCACAAATTACTTACACACCGTATTCCGAGGCATATCCAGCAGGGTTTGAAGATATCCACCGTCGAGTACCCGATATTTCAAAGGTTAAAGCAGCAATTAACTGGGTGCCAACCAAGGATTTGAAGCAAATAATCAGCGATATCGCTGCCCAGTAAATCTAAAAAGAAATGCTAAATACCGTCTACGCCGGGCACTGTGCCGGTGCAATCAAATACATACTTTGAAGACTTGATCGCCGCTTCGCTTACGCCTTCATGCTTAGTAACAACAACTGCAATATCAAATGCATCTAGTGCAGATGAAGACTCCCCTCGCCAAGCACCAACTAGATCATCATGCCAAACAACATTTGCACCTTGTGTTCGAAGTAAATCAATTACCGCAGCCGC
>JAGWYO010000075.1 GCA_018969355.1 Actinomycetales bacterium | reverse complement strand
GTGAGTCTATCTTTGAGTGATTATCTCTTGGTAATCCTTACGGCAAGATAGGCATGTGGCTACCACAGGTGGATTAAGCAGCGCTGATTTAGAGCGTGAAGCAAAGGCGCTAGAACTTTCTAGTTTGAGTCAGGCAGAAGCGATTGAGATTGGGTCGATAGCGCAATCAATTGGAATGGCTCGAAGTCTGCCGATAGCGGTTGAAGTTCGCATGAAAGAGTGGATTGTTTTTCACGCATCTCTTCCTGGATCAACACCAGAGAATGATTGGTGGATTGGTCGTAAAGCTCGGGCAGTTAATCTGACGGGACGTTCGACTTTACATGAGCGAGTTTTGGCAGAAGAAAGCGGAATTGATTGGCATCAATCAAAAGGTGTGGAAGAAGAGTTATATGCGATTCATGGTGGTGGAGTTGCACTGAATGTTGTTGGTAGTGGACTTGCCGGGGTGTTGATTGTGAGTGGGCTTGAACAGGTTGCGGATCACATGTTGGGTGTTGAAATATTGACAGAGTTCTTAGCTCGCAAGGGAGAGAACTTGTGACCATCTGGGTGTGTGGTGAAGTACTGATTGATTTGATTCCAGATGCAAGTGGCGAAAGAACTCCACATGTGGGTGGAGGACCTGCAAATACTGCAAAGGCGTTGGCAAGGTTGGGTCACGATGTGCAATTCATTGATGGAATTTCTAGTGACAAGTACGGTCAGATGTCAGAGAGAGAATTGCTTGATGATGAAGTGAAATTGGATTTAGCTCTCAAGAGTGATAAGCCGACATGTTTAGCAATCATTACTCTCAACCAAAATGGCGGCGCAAGTTATCAATTTGAAATTGACGGAACTGCCACCTTTGATTTTTCAGCAGAATGGCTGCCGGATCCATCTAGATACAAGCCACAAGTACTGCATATCGGAACACTTGTAACAGTGATTCAGCCTGGAGCTGATGTTCTCTTTGAATGGGCGCTACAGGTAGCTGAGTTTGCACCGATTGTATTTGATCCCAATGTGCGCTCGGTGGTGATGAGCGATCATGAAAAGTATGTGGAAGCAGTAGAACGCTGGGTATCGATTTCATCCGTGGTCAAAGTAAGTGACGATGACATGGCGTGGCTCTATCCTGATCAAAGTTATGAGGCTGTGGCAAAGAGATGGATTGATGCTGGTGCTGCACTTGTTGTTGTCACACGTGGTGCATCAGGCTTGGTGGGCTTTACAGCAGATGGTTCAGTTGAAGTGCCTGGAGTCAAGGTAGAAGTGGCTGACACGGTTGGTGCAGGTGACACGGTCGGTGCGATTATTGTGGAGGCGATGATTGAAAAGGGAATCCTCAATTTAACGGGTGATGTTTTGAAATCTGTACTGCATCGAGCCGCAGTTGCTGCGGGAATCACCTGTTCTCGTAAAGGCGCGCAGCCGCCATATAAACACGAACTTAAGGGAATTTAGGACTTATCGTGCAATTTATCGATGATGCAGAATTCCAAGTTGCCATTGATTTAGATAATGGTGGGCGAATCTCATCCATCACATGGCGTGAGATGGAATTTACAGTTCCTTTCCGAGGACACGTTCTAACAAATGGTTGGTATCCCATGGCGCCGTGGGCGGGACGAGTTAAAGAAGGATTGATCTCATCTTCATCGGGTGAAGTTCATCAGTTACCTACCAATATTGATCCACCACATGCGATTCATGGATTTGGTTTTGTCTCTTCTTGGCAAGATATTGGCCCAGGGCGGTCGTTATTGCATTTACCAAAGCCATATGTGGGTGCAACCGTTGAACAAAGAATCGAAGTCTTAGATGATGCCATTAGATGGTCGCTTGAATACGACGATAACGGTTGCGATATCCCGGTGTGGATGGGACTCCATCCTTGGTTTGCACGAGATTTAGGTGTAGGTGGTTCTGCTGAGATTGAATTTAGCGCTGGCAAAATGTTGAAGCGTGGTTCTGATGGGATGCCAACAGGTGAATTAATCACACCGCCTGCACCACCTTGGGACGATGCATTTACTGAAATCAAAGGAGTACCTGCAGTTGTCTGGGA
>JAGWYO010000074.1 GCA_018969355.1 Actinomycetales bacterium | reverse complement strand
CATTTGGTACTGAATCATCCACACCCTCTTTGAGGATGACTCCCTGAATCACAGTCTGGGTTGCAAGATCGATTCCATCAAGTGATGGACCGCCGGGCGTTGCACCGCATGTGCGCATTTAAATAAACCTACGCACCCACTGCGACAGGAACTCCGACAAGTGAACCGTATTCAGTCCATGATCCGTCGTAGTTCTTCACATTGTTCACACCTAGTAATTCATGGAGCACAAACCATGAAAATGCAGAGCGCTCACCAATTCGGCAGTAAGCAATAGTGTCTTTTGCTAGATCAACACCAGCACCTGTGTAGATCTCTTTAAGTTCTGCATCAGATTTAAATGTGCCATCTTCATTTGCAGCCTTTGACCAAGGAATGTTCTTTGCAGTTGGAATATGTCCCTTAATCTGACCACCTTCTTGTGGCAGATGAGCAGGAGCTGCCAACTCACCTGAAAACTCTGCAGGAGAACGCACATCCACAATGTTCTTAGTTCCAATCGCCGCAACAACTTCATCACGGAAGGCACGAATTGAGTTATCGCGCTCCTTTGCAACATAGCGGGTTGCAGTGCGTACTGGAACCTCGGTAACGAATGGGCGACCATCGAGTTCCCAACGCTTGCGACCGCCATCGAGCAAACGGACATCCTGGTGCCCATAAATCTTGAAGTACCAGAATGCATAGGTTGCAAACCAGTTGTTATTGCCGCCATACAAGACCACCGTTGTGTCGTTTGCGATTCCATTCTTAGAAAGAAGTGCTTCGAACTTCTCTTTTGAAATGAGGTCACGAATCAACCCATCTTGTAGATCTTCGCGCCAGTGAAAGGTAATGGCGCTCTCGATGTGGCCTTGTCCATACAAAGTTGTATCTTCATCAACTTCGATGATGGCAACATGTGGGTTCTTAAGGTTTTCTGCCACCCAATCAGCGGTGACGAGCGATGTTTCTCTTGACATTTATCTCTCCTTTTTTTCTGAATTTTTAATTATTTACTTTGTAGCAAAACGAAGTCCGAGTAAGTACATCTCACAGCCCAAACAGAAGTTAAAGGCTGCATTAAGAAAAGCTGCTGCCAGAGCAAATCCAACCGCAACGGTAAAGACAGCACTTGATCCAGCGATGGCACCAATTAGCCCAACTAGCGCAAATAAGAATCCAACAGCTTGTGCAAACTTCGGTGGTCGCACATCTTCTGTGGGAGCTTCTTTCATAAGACGTGGCTTAATCAGCGATTTAAAAATCAAGCCATAGGGAGTGAACTGTGGTCCGCGCACAGCGCCAATCAAAAAGACCATTCCTTGCAGCGCAAGCACCCAAGCGTTTTGGGTAACGAGTGCAATTGCAAGAACAACTGTTGTGATTGATGCAGCAAATCGTGGACCTCGTGCATCGATATAAATCTTTGCAACTTCTGGTTTATTGAGAATCTCAGACATGCGGGAAGAATAGATAGTGCCTTTGAAATATGCGAGTTGCTAAGGATTTGCAATAAGTAGGGACTTGCAGGAATTAATGAATCGCCTCAAGCGCCTTCAGCACTTGTTCGCGCTTTGGCGTTCCCGCAGCACGTCCTACTTCGATTCCATCTTTGTTGATAAAGATGGTCGTTGGTGTTGATCGAATATCTAATTGACGCACTAACTCAAGATGGGACTCGGCATCAATATGGATGTGCTTCACATCAGGAATCGTTTCAACCATCTGCGACAACAAGGCATGCGTTGCCCGACATGGCGCACAGAATGCCGATGAGAACTGCACCATCGTTGCCCGCGACCCCAGCGCCTCACCGAGTACCTGCTCGCTTAAACGATGGCCCGGAATCGCTTTATTGGAGCGGATCGCACCTTCTCCGCGCTTCCACCACAATCCATATGCGGTGGCGAGCACCAGCACAATTGCAAGTGGAAGATAGTTTTTCACACGAGTATTCTCACACAATGGCTAAGGTGTTGCTACTGACAAATTCGCAAGGTGCAAGTGCAGAAGTTCTTCCTTCTCTTGCCTTGTTGCAACACGTTTGCAAAGTCGCTCCACTTGATGCAACTGTTTTAGTTGATACACCAGT
>JAGWYO010000073.1 GCA_018969355.1 Actinomycetales bacterium | reverse complement strand
ACTGCTGATGCGCAACTTTCACAGCTCAAAGGAGTACTTGATTTAGCTGGTAAGGCAGGATTTAAAGTTGTTAGCGCACGTGTCATTTCGCAAGGGTCTTCAACGTCTTTCGCACAAACAATCACGATTGATGCCGGCACAAACTCAGGGATAAAAAAGAATATGACTGTGATCTCTGGATACGGCCTTGTAGGAGTTGTGAAATATGCCTACCCCAATAGCGCCTTAGTTCAGCTTGCCTCCGACCCATCGTTTCGAATTGGAGCGCGTATTGCGGGCTCACAGCAGATTGGAATTTTGAGCGGTCAGGGCACTCGCAAAGGCGTTCTGCAGTTACTTGATAACACCACTCAAGTGAGCGAGGGTGATGCGATTGTGGCACGCGGAAGCCAAAATGGTCGCCCTTTTGTTCCAGGTGTTCCTATAGGAGAAGTTACCAAGGTTGATAATTCACCTGGATCGGTCACGCAAACAGCGGATGTAAAGTTCTATACAAATTTTGGATCACTTGGTGTGGTGTCTGTTGTTGTATCAGATGAAGGAATTGATCCACGTGATTCTCTAGTTCCTCCTCGACCAGTGCCAACGCCCATTCCAACGGTAACCGTTTATGTGACTCCGTCACCTTCTCCTGGGGCATAGGCAAAAGTGATGTCTTTTCGAAATTTCCTTTACTCCGCACCAGTTTTTCTCATTGTAATTGTGCTGCAAGAAGGTTTCGTGACGCAGATGAGACTTCCTCTCGGCGGTTTTAATTTATTACTTATTGTCGCGCTTATTTGGGCGGCGCTCAGCACACCTGAGATCGGTGCTCTCACTGGATTTGCAACTGGCTTAGCGATGGATTTATCACAAACTTCTGTAGGCCCAATGGGACACTGGACTTTGGTCATGATTATCGCTTGCTATGTCATTGCATTTTTAGGTTATGGCGATGACAACATTCGCGCTAATCCGGTCAACATTGTCTTTCTCACCACCATGGGAGTTGTCCTGGCTCAAGTAGTTTTTGTGATTCTTGGACTTTTACTTGGTGAAGAATATGGAAGCACGCAAGGGATTTTCTGGTTGCTTGTTGGCTCTGGCTTTTGGACTGCAATTGTTTCTCCACTGGTCCTGAAAGTGGTTGCATTCATTCATAGCCGCGTATTTGGAATGAGTTCTAGGCTATGAATCAACGCGCTCGACTCAGTTTGCTCGTTACTCAAATATTCATTGCTGGGTTGATGTTTGCTCTATTTGGCAGACTTTTCTATCTACAAATCGCAGCAGGTCCCACTTACCGCGATGCTGCGCTGAGCATCCAAAGCAGAGATGTTGTCACCCCAGCAAATCGTGGATTTATCGTCGATTCATCAGGCGTTCCGCTGGCGCTGAATAAAGTGGGATTAGCTGTCACAGTCGATCGCACCAAAATTGATAAGTTGTCAGATAAAGGTGAGAGCGTTATTCAAGATTTAGTGAATTTACTAGGCTTGGATTTTGCAGATGTGTGGCAACGCACCAGATTATGTGGCGAACTCCCAAAGGGCCAAAAAGCTGGATGCTGGACAGGTTCTCGTTTTCAGCCAATACCCATTACCAAAGAGGCAGATCCACAAATTGCCTTGAAAATAGTTGAACTTTCCGATCGCTATCCCGGTATTTCAGCAACACCCGTTGCAATTAGAAATTATCCAGAAACACTCGGAACCAATGCAGGCCATGTTTTGGGATATGTCGGACCACTGACTGAAGAAGATTTATCGGGTGCTTCGGGTAGAAGTTATTTCCGTTCTGAATCTATTGGAAAAGCTGGCCTTGAGATTAAATACGATGAATATTTACGAGGGACCCCCGGAATTAAAACTCTCATCGTCGATCGTAAAGAGGCAGTAACAACAACGAGCAAAAATACAAAGCCAATAGCAGGCAATCACCTCGTGACAAGCCTTGATGTGAGAATTCAATCTGCCGCAGAACTTGCTCTGAATGATGCAGTTATGCGGGCACGTGCTTCTGGATATCGCGCAGATGGCGGTGCAGCAGTTGTGATGGATGTTCGTAATGGACAAGTTCTCGCACTTGCATCTAATCCCACATTTGATCCCAATGCATTTGAGCGTGGCCTCACCGTGAAACAAG
>JAGWYO010000072.1 GCA_018969355.1 Actinomycetales bacterium | reverse complement strand
GCGATGAAACAATTGTCGTAAAGGATTTCATCTAAGAAATGAAAATCCTCCTAGTCGGAAGCGGCGGTCGCGAACACGCCTTAGGACTAGGACTACACGCAGATCCAGAGTGCACAGAACTACATGTTGCACCAGGTAATCCAGGCATTGCACAGTTTGCACCATGTCACCCATTAGTAATAAGTGATAACCAAGCGATTCTAGATTTGGCACAAAAACTTGATGTCGAGTTAGTAGTTATTGGTCCTGAGGTTCCATTAGTAAATGGGGCTGCAGATCTGCTGCGGGCCGCTGGAATATCTGTCTTTGGCCCATCTAAGGCTGCAGCTCAATTAGAAGGCTCTAAAAACTTTGCAAAAGAGGTGATGGCAGATGCTGGTGTGCCAACCGCCCATAGTTTTACTTGCACAACTCAAGCTGAGATTGAAAAAGCACTCGATACTTTTGGTGCGCCATATGTAGTTAAAGATGATGGTTTAGCTGCAGGTAAGGGTGTTGTTGTTACAAGAGATCGCCAAGAAGCGCTAGATCACGCCTTAGCTTGCAAACGAGTTGTCATTGAAGAGTTCTTAGATGGTCCAGAAGTTTCACTCTTTGGAATTAGTGATGGCAAAACAGTTATCCCCATGCAACCAGCACAAGATTTTAAACGCGCCCTTGACGGTGATCAGGGGCCAAATACTGGAGGAATGGGTGCATATTCACCACTTCCGTGGGCACCATCAGACATTATTGAAGATACACATAAGAAAGTTCTCGCACCCATGATTGCGGAAATGGCTGCACGTGGCACACCATTTGTTGGTTTGCTCTATGCAGGTCTTGCTTTAACAGATCATGGAACTCGCGTCATTGAATTTAATGCACGCTTTGGTGATCCAGAGACTCAAGTGCTAATTCCACTTTTGAAAACCCCATTGGCACAACTTCTCTATAAAGGTGCAACGAGAAATCTAGAAGGCGTTACTTTGCAGTGGAGTGATGAATCTGCGGTGACCGTTGTATTAGCTAGCGATGGATATCCAACATCTCCTGTATTGGGAGGCGTAATTGGAGAATTTCCAACGATTGAAAAGGTTTCGATATTTCATGCAGGCACGACTTGCAATGAAAAAGGCTTAGTTTCATCAGGCGGCAGAGTGCTCACTGTGACTGGCACGGGAAGTGATTTAACTGAAGCACGTGACCGTGCTTACCGGGCGATTAGCCATATCTGCCTTAATGGATCTTTCTATCGCACCGATATCGCGCTCAATGCGTCGGTGGCAGAGAAGGGCAATTAAATGAAGGATAATTCGGGCGTGAGCCTTCTTGCTAATCGTTATGCATCATCTGCAATGCGTGAAATCTTCGCACCTGAAGCAAAAATCATCGCTGAAAGAAAGCTCTGGATAGCAGTAATGCGTGCTCAATCAACTGTGGGCCACACAATCTCCCAGGATGTAATTACAGATTACGAGAAGGTAATTACACAGGTGGATTTAGCTTCCATCGATGCCCGTGAAAAGAAGACACGTCATGACGTCAAAGCCCGTATTGATGAGTTCAATGCGCTGGCAGGCCATGAGGCAATCCATGCGGGTATGACTAGCCGTGATGTAACAGAAAACATTGAAGCGATGCAAATCCGCAATGGCCTTACTGTTGTTCATGACAAAGTTGTTACTGTTCTTGCACGATTAGCAGAACGCGCAACACAGTATGCAGATCAACCAGTTGCAGGGCGATCACATAATGTTCCAGCACAGATTACGACTCTTGGGAAAAGATTTGCGTCAGCTGCAGAAGAATTACTCTTTGCCTATGAGCGCTTAACTGCTCTGCAAGTGCGTTACCCAATGCGTGGAATCAAAGGACCTGTCGGAACTGCGCAAGATTCAATTGATCTACTTGGTTCAATTGATGCCCACACACAATTAGAAAACACAATTGCAAAAGAACTAGGCTTTAACAGTGTTCTAGATTCAACCGGTCAGATTTATCCTCGTTCCTTTGATTACGATGTTGTGACCACACTTGTGCAGATTGCATCATCTCCTTCCTCCCTTGCCACATCTATTCGCTTGATGGCAGGGGCTGAACTTGTCACTGAAGGATTTAAAGCTGGCCAAGTTGGTAGCAGCGC
>JAGWYO010000071.1 GCA_018969355.1 Actinomycetales bacterium | reverse complement strand
GAACTCCCTTTTGAGAGGCAACATCAATAATCCTTTGAGTTTCACTAAAATCTCTACCCATAGGTTTATCGATGACAGTCGGAATTCCTGCTTCAAGGGCGGCGATAGCTTGTTCAGCATGAACAATATTTGCAGATGCAACGATAACAAGATCTAACCGTTGAGAAAGTAATTCATGCATCGTTGAAACAACTACCGCGTCTGGAAAATCCTCTAGGACCTGAGCGGCTCGAGTTGAATTTGAGGTAAGTACCGCTGCTACTTCATAACCACACCCTTTTAGTAAGGGTGCATGAAAGTAACGACCAGCTAGTCCATACCCTGTGATACCAACCCGCAAACTCATATTTATGAGTTCTGCAACTTAGATGGCCACCAAACTTTTCCACCAATGTCATGGACAAGCGCAGGTACCAAAATGGTTCGAACGATCAATGTATCCAACAAGACGCCAAAGGCAACGGCAAAACCTAATTCAGCCAAAAAGACCAAAGGCAGCACACCTAGAACTGCAAAGGTTGCAGCAAGAACGATTCCGGCTGAAGTGATTACTCCACCGGTAACAGTGAGGCCCTTGATAACTCCAGCACGTGTGCCGATCTTGGCACTTTCCTCGCGCACTCGAGTCATCAAGAAGATGTTGTAATCAATACCCAGTGCTACGAGGAAAATGAAGGCAAACAATGGGAAGGAGGTATCTGCTCCTTTGAATCCAAAGATATTTTCAAATACCAACTGGCATGCACCTAGCGTTGCAAAGAATGAGAGCACAACTGTTCCAAGCAATAAAGCAGCCGACAGAATACTTCTAAGCAGCAGACCCAAGATGATCGTGATTAATACGAGAACAATTGGGATAATCGTTCTGTTATCTCGATTTGCGGAGACATCTGTATCAAAGGCAACTGCGGTGCTTCCACCAACAAGTATGCCTGGATCAATAGCATGAACAGCTTTTCTAATTTCTGGAATCACATCTCGCGCTTCAACCGAATCTGGATTGAGTGCAAGAGTGGCATTCAATATCACCGCACCATCCACCTCTTTGACTGCAGGCAATGGTTGACCCGGAATTACTTGTGATTCACGGACTGGCTCGACTGATGAAACCCCTTCAACACCCATAAGGGCTGCAGAGACTGGATCAATTAACTCCTTGCGAACAACTACCTCTGTTGGTTGACCAGAGCCACCCGGGAAATGCTCCCCAAGAAGTTCAAGGCCGACCACCGAATCTGGCCGCTGTGTGAATGCATCAGCCGTCGATAAACCCTTTGCATTTAATGTAGTTGAAAAGCCAGCAAGAATTGCAAGTGCTCCAGCGGTGATAATCCATAACTTGCGTGGGCGCTTTTCAACTGCGGTACCGATCTTTGCCCAGGTACCTGTCAACTGTGCATTGACATCATCATTGCGGGGAATTCGTGGCCAGAATATCCAACGCCCAAAGGCGACAAGTAAGGCCGGAAGTAAGGTAAGAATTGTCAGCATAGCTGCAGCGATACCAATTGCACCTACCGGACCTAAACCACGATTTCCAGACAAATCACTCAGCAGCAATACGAGGAGCGCTGCAATCACAGTGGTGCCAGATGCCAAAATTGGCTCAAAAACCCCTTTGTAGGCGGCTTTCATCGCTTGTGCAGGATGTTCGTGATGATGGAGCTCTTCACGATAGCGAGAGATCAACAACAATGCATAATCCGTTGCCGCACCTAAAACCAACACCGACAAAATTCCTTGTGACTGACCATTTAAGTCAATGAAGTTATTTTTTGTAAGTAGGTAAACAAGTCCACCCGCGGTAGACAGCGCGATTATCGCCGAAAATAGCGGTAGGATCCAAAGGAATGGTGAGCGGTACACAATGATCAAAATAATTGAAACAACACCAAGAGTTGTCAGTAGAAGTGAAGAGTCAATTCCTTCAAATGCTCCAAATAAATCTCCCAGCAGCGCTCCAATTCCGGTTACATTAGAGGTGAGCCCGACGCTCTTTGCAAACTCAGCGGAGTCCTCGCGAAGTGTTTCAATGACTTCCGGAAGAGCTGGTTTATTGTTGGGCAGCAGATCTGTTGCGATATCGGATTTAAAGGGAAGGTTTACTAACAACGCCTTTCCATCT
>JAGWYO010000029.1 GCA_018969355.1 Actinomycetales bacterium | reverse complement strand
TACCCATGGATTATTGATGATAAGCCAGAGACTGGGAATGGTTTTGAAGGCGCAGTTGCATATGCAGTTGCTAAGCAACTTGGATTTACAAATGATGAAGTTGTATGGGTTCGCACAACATTTGATTCAGCTGTGACACCAGGTGAAAAGAACTTTGACTTCAACTTGCAGCAGTTCTCAATCACAGAAGAGCGCAAGACTGCAGTTGATTTCTCATCTCCTTACTACACAGCTCCACAAGCAATCGTTTCCTTCAAGGGAAGCAAGATTGATGGAAAGACATCTCTTGCAGACCTCAAGGGTGCCAAGCTTGGTGCAGCCGTTGGAACAACATCACTTGATGCAATCGAAAGCCAAATTGGTGCAAAGCCACAGGTATTTAACGATAACGCTGCAGGTGTTTCAGCACTCAAGAACAAGCAGATTGATGGTTTGGTAGTAGATCTACCAACAGCTTTCTATCTCTCTGGTGTTGAGGTTCCAAACGGAATCATCGTTGGTCAACTGCCTTCAACTGGTTCAGGAGATCAATTTGGTCTCTTGCTAAGCAAGGGCAGTGCTTTAACCTCTTGTGTTTCAGGCGCAGTCGATGCAATCACAGCTGATGGCACATTGGCAGCCATTACAGATAAGTGGCTTGCAACAGATGCTGGCGCGCCAGTATTGAAGCCATAAGCAAAATAGGACGTAAACGCGGTAGTTTGGCGACCATGTCAGAGCGAATGAACTCTGCTTGGTCGCCAAGCTCACGTGAGATTCAAAGGCGTGGTGAACGAGCGCGAATAAGTAGACGGCAAGCTGCTATTGCCGCAGTTTCAACCACCGTCGTTTTGGGCACATTGCTCATTATTCTTGTTACGTCCCCAGGCTGGGAAATAGTCAAAGAAACCTTCTTTGATATTGATTATGGCCGAGAAGTTTTCCCCACAGTTATTGCAGGATTATGGATCAATTTACAGCTCACCTTCATCGGTGGATTTTGTATTGGAGTCATTGCGCTAGGTCTTGCACTTCTTCGCACAACTAAATCTCCAGCCCTGACTCCTTTTAGGTTTCTAGCAACGGCATATGTTGATATTTTCCGCGGGGCTCCGCTTATCTTGATTATCTTGTTGGTCGGTTTTGGTGTGCCAGCACTTCGGCTTAAGGGAATCTCTAGCAATGTTATTTTCTTGGGCACCGTTGCAGTTGTTCTCACATATTCTGCATATGTTGCAGAAGTAATTCGAAGCGGAATTCTTTCTATCCACCCAAGTCAGCGGGCAGCTGCGCGCTCCTTGGGTTTAACGTCAGGGCAGACCATGCGGTATGTGGTTCTGCCACAGGCAATTAGGCGTGTTGTTCCGCCACTTCTTAATGACTTTGTTTCACTTCTCAAAGACACAGGCCTAGTTTCAATTCTGGGCGTGACAGATGCTGTTCGAGCAGCGCAGATCAATGCCTCCCGAACCTTTAACTACACCCCTTACGTTGTAGCAGCCATTTTGTTCTTACTCATCACAATTCCAATGACCCGTTATACAGATCGCGCCATGAGGCAGCGCACTAGTGCCCAAAACTCAGAAGGTGCTATCTAATGAGCAATGTTCTCGAGCTAGTTAACATCCGTAAATCCTTTGGTTTAGAGCTGGTACTCAATAACCTCAATCTCTCTGTTCCAGAACACACCGCCACAGTCTTAATCGGTGCGTCGGGCTCAGGTAAATCAACATTGCTTCGCTGCATTAATTTGCTTGAATCAATCGATGATGGACAGATCTTTCTAGACGGTGAAGAGATATCAGATCCACTTATCAACGTTGATGAAGTGCGCCGCAAGCTAGGAATGGTTTTCCAATCCTTTAATCTTTTTCCCCACAAAACCGTTTTAGAAAACATCACTCTGGCGCCTATAAAAGTGCAGGGAAAGAATAAGGATGAGGCAACAACCGCAGCCCTTGCTCTCCTTAAGCGCTTTGATTTAGCAGACAAAGCTGATCAATACCCAGATCGTTTAAGTGGAGGACAGCAACAGCGAGTTGCAATCATTCGCTCTTTAGCGCTCAACCCACGTCTGTTATTGCTCGATGAGATTACTTCTGCTCTGGATCCAGTTTTGGTTAATGAGGTGTTGAGCATTGTCCGTGATTTAAAGTCTGATGGAATGACAATGGTTTTAGCTACCCATGAAATGGGCTTTGCAACACAAGTGGCAGATGAAGTCTGTTTCTTAGAATCTGGAAATATCCTGGAGCGAGGTTCGGCCCAAGAAGTTTTGCATGCACCAAAGAACCCAAAAACACAAGAGTTCTTAAAGCGCGTGCATCAGGCTGGAAGGTTGTAGTGATTTCACTACCGAAAGTGGCTGTTCCACTGCTTGCTTATGCAGCAGGTGATGCATTTGGTGTGCACTATGAGTTTCTCGTTGAGACCCCTAAAGAGATCCCACAGGTTTTATTACGCAAAGAAGGTTGGCCATTTGGTGGTGTCAGTGATGACACGTTGCTTTCTATGTTAACGATTAAATCCCTCAATCAAAAAACTCCCACTGATGCTGCCACGTTTTTCCTAGAAATATTACGAGGTGCAATGCCTCGATTACGCGGCTTAGGTCCAACAACTCGCACTGCACTTGGCCTTGAGGTAAAAGTTGGAGAGCGTGGCGTTATTGGAGAAACCAACGGCGCAATAATGCGCACCGCTTTATGTGGGCTGTATATAAAAGATAACCGCAATGAGTGGATTAAGGCCTTAGTTGAAGTGACACATTATTCACCCAAAGCAATTGAGTGTGCACAAATTGCAGCAGGCTTGTTTGCTGGAGAAGATTTTCCGGATTATTCAGAATGGACTCCGCCTATCGGTGGAATTTCACTTGATCCCCTTGAAACTCTGCAAGCAGTTGTGTGGGTTGTTAATAGAGCTGAAAATTGTGCAGAAGCCTTTGCTCTTGCTTGCTCTTTAGGTGGCGATACAGACACAGTTGCAGCTTTGGCTGGTGCTCTATTTGCCGCGCGTTGGCCAGAAAAAAGTGATTTTTATTCCATCCCCTGGATAAATGATGTTCGGTGGTCAGAGATTGAAGATGATCTTCAGATATGTGCACAGATGCTGGAGCACATTCATGGCTAAGAAAGTTTGGGTTCAGGGTCCAATTGCTCTAGATACTGTTGTTTATCTTTCTAATTTTCCTACACCAGGATCGTTTATGAACTCAGTTCGAACCGAAGAACGAACTGGCGGTACTGCAGCAAATGTTGCCCTTGGGCTTTGCACTGCATCTGTTGAAACTGGGTTTGTGAGCTATCTTGGCAATGATGAAATTGGAAAGCAACTCCTCAAAGTCTTAGAAGAAAGTTTGATTAAAGATCTAGTAATAACTTACTTTGAGGGCAAAACTAACCACGCTTTAGTTTTGGTAGACGATAAATCAGAGCGCACAATTATTTCTATGACAACTCCGCATCTGAGAGAGCTACGAATGGATGATGTTGTATTCAAACCTGGTGACATTGTTGCCTTTATTTTATGGCGGGAAGAGTTCATCCGGGATCTTCAGCGAGCTCAAGCAGCCGGATGTTTCACAGTAGTAGGAGCTGGAGCATTGGCCGACCCTTCTGTCACACACGCGGATTTAGCAATTGGATCACGCAAAGATTTCCCAGTTGAAATAAATCCAGTAGAGCATCTCAACCGATTCACATCAGTTGTCTTGACCGATGGAATTCGGAATGCGCTTCATTATGGAAGTGATGGTGAAATCTGTCAGCCCACTTTTAACGTTGAAGTTAAGGACACGACCGGTGCAGGTGATGCATTTATTGCAGGTTATTTAGCCGGAATCGCCCATGAATTAAGTACCACCCAATCACTTGAGATTGCAGCCAAGTGGGCGGCAAGTGCTGTTCAATCTGAGTCTTCTGTGCCTCCAGCATTTGAAGTGGTTAAACAACAATGGGGAATAGACTTGATTCCATGAGCGCATTTAATCAACGAATTCAGCCAATTCGCGATCTGATGAAAGCGAAAGCTCTTGATGCCATTGTATTGCGCCGCAATCCCAACCTAGCCTGGGCAATAGCTGGACGGGCTCATGTGCCAACAACTATTGATGCAGCGTGTTTTGATCTCATCATTACTCAGGACTCTGCCACAGCAATAACAAATGTCATTGAGGCTCCGCGTTTGATTGCAGAAGAGCTTCCAAGTGAAGTAATAGTCAAAGCTATCAAGTGGTTTGAAGGTCGCGACCCACAACTTCCCATCGGTGCAAAAATAGGAAGTGATCAACCTGGCGCTGATCGAATTGATTTGGGAACAGAGATTGAGATTATTCGAGCATCACTTATTGAGTCAGATGTGGCACGATATAAAGAGATTTGTTCAGATGCAGCGATTGCTTTGGGAAATGCAATGAAGCAGGTTGCAAGCAGTGATCGCGAAATAGATGTTGCTGGATTGATCACACATGCGCTATGGCAAGCAGATCTTGAGATTGCATTTTTGGGAGTTGCGGGTCAAGAGCGTGTGCATACATTTAGACATCCACTTCCCACATCAGCTGTGGTCGGAAATCGGGTATCTGCATCCATTTGTGCTAAGCGCAAAGGGTTAATTGCCTCCGTTACTCGTATTGTGAGTTTTGAACCAATCTCAGATGCGATGGCAAGAGATTATGAAGCAATCTTTAAAGTCGAAGCAGCGATGCTAGATGCCACAGTTGTGGGTAAGCCCTTTTCAGATCCCGTTAATGCAGCTATTGCTGCTTATCCAGCCAATGGTTTTGATGGCGATGAATGGACTAAGCATCACCAAGGTGGTCCAACTGGATTCTTGCCTCGTGATTGGCCAGCCACTACTGGCAGTGCGCGCTTGATTGCTAATAACCAGCCAATCGCCTGGAACCCAACGGGCAAAGGCTTTAAAGCAGAAGACACCATTCTTGCTACGAGCTCAGGCGTGAAAATCCTCTCCATGGACCCTGATTGGCCCTCTTTTGAGGTCAATGGTCGGACCAGAGCA
Organism: Actinomycetales bacterium; assembly: GCA_018969355.1. GTDB lineage: Bacteria > Actinomycetota > Actinomycetes > Nanopelagicales > Nanopelagicaceae > Planktophila. The sequence continues at coordinate 9,066 of JAGWYO010000029.1, read as the reverse complement.
TTTTTACTCACCCCTTAAAAATCATCACAGTCCTATAACAAGGCGCAAAATCAGCAATCTGGCATTGACTCGCACCCACTCCAGTGGCACGCTCTGCCAAGAGGTCTTACCACTGGAGGTTGAATGAGCACTGTTGCTCTCGTCGCACTCGCGCGCCCTACCTTTGACCTGGCATGTGCCCAAGCAAATTTCGATAGCGCACGAGCATTACTCACCGAGCTTGGCGCCACGGTGGTCGGACCATCAGAGTTAGTAATGACAGTTGATGATGTTGCAGCAGTTCAACTTCCACATGCTGACCTACATATCTTGTTCATGGCCTCATTCTCAGATGCTTCTCCTGCCGTAGAACTTCTTGGAAAAGTAAAAGGCCCAGTTCTGGGTTGGTCGATGCGCGAACCTGGAGCCGTTGGCGATCGCCTTAAATTAAATTCAATGTGTGGTGTGAACCTTGCAGCACATGCATTAATGAACGCCGGACAATCTATTCGCCACATTCATGGCAATGCGGATGAACCACAAGTACGCGCTGCAATGAAAGATGCGCTCGCAGGGAAACTGCCTGAGGCATCTTCACCAAAAACTGTCACAGGCGAGTTTGGATCTGAGGCTGATGCACAAACAGCTTTGGATTGGCTGCGTGGTAAAAAGATTGGCGCAGTTGGGGATGCACCTATTGGCTTCACACCATGCATTTATGATGCAAAGCAGATATTTTCAATATTTGGTTTAGATATTCGCCAAATAACTATCGATGATGCTTTTGGCAGAATTTCAGAAGTTAAGCAGCAGGCTCGCGAACTTGCCTATGCCAACGCTGTTGCTGCCCAGCCATCGCTGGCTGCAGTTAATGTGGAAGAAGCACAAAAGGTTTATGGAGTGGAAGTTGCGTTGGATGAATGGCGCAAAGAAGAAGTTTTGGATGCAATTGCAATTCGCTGCTGGCCAGAGTTTCCAACAGATTTGGGCGCTTGTATTTGTTCATCTCTGGGTCGACTTTCAGATCGAGGAACTGTCACAACATGTGAGCGCGATGTATTAGGCGCTGTAACAATGATGGTCTGTGAATCATTGGGCTCGGATGAAAACTACTTGGTAGATATCGTTGATCTTGATGCATACCAAGGTTTAGTTCGCTTATGGCACTGTGGTTCAGCTGCAACGAAGCTGGCTGCAGATCCAACTAATGCCACTCAATCAACCCACTGCAACCGCAAATTAGGCGTTGCAGGTAATTTTCCGCTCAAGACCGGACCAGTAACTCTGTTTCGTATTGATCGGGATGTGGATCCGAGCAACCGCACGGGTCTTCGCATGGTTGTGAGCCGAGGGGAATCAATCCCTGCTCCCAATCACTTCCAAGGCAATACAGCAACTGTTATCACTGAACCTGATGCAGCTGCTTTAGTGAATGGAATCGTCACTGGCGGATATCCGCACCACTTGGTCATTTCATGGATCGATGTGCGACCAGGCATTCGTCAACTGGCAAAAAAACTAGGGATACCCCTCACAGAATGGTAAACAACAATCAAACCCTCGGAAAGCAAGGATAAAAATGAAAACTAAAGGACTAAGTACCTTTGCTTCACTCCGTGCTGGTGTAGTTGCATTAGTTGCTTCGGCACTTGTAATTACTCCACTTGCGGTTGCACACGCTGCTGATGCTCCAACTTTCGGCAAGGCATGTACAACAGAAGGTGTAAGCACTGGTCAAAAAACAACATCACTCATCTGTCAGACAGGTGCAAACGGAAAACTAACTTGGCAGCGTGTTCGTCTTGGTGGCTCATATGCAGCACCAGTCGGCTCACTAACTCCACCAAAGGGAACTATTGAGTTTCACCACTGGCGTGGAGAAGACAAAGTTGTATTACAAGGAATTATTGATAAGTTCCAAGCAAAATACCCTGGAACTTTCATTAATCAGGTAATCATGACTTCTGGCGACTACGGCAACTTAGCTCTTACAAAGATCAGTGCTAATCCAAAGGCAGCTGTCTTTGTAACGATGCGCGGTGGTCAGTTCGGAAACTTCTATAAGGCAGGAATGCTTAAAGATCTAACGAGCCAGCGCTATACAAAGCAAAACTTCATCCAGAGTGCTCTCACACCAGGAACAGTTGATGGGCGGATTTATGGACTCCCATATCAGTCATTATTCAATAATCCAATTTACAATGCTGAACTCTTCACAAAAAATGGCTGGAAGGTCCCAACAACATGGAGCCAGACACTAGCATTTTGCAAGACAGCAAAAGCAGCTGGATATATTCCATTTGCTTGGCCAGGTGCTACCCGTGGTAACGCAGGCCAAATCCTCAATTCATTCATGATGAACTCTGCACCGTATGCAACAGTTTTGAAGAATGCCACTGACATAGATACTGGTAAAGCCGATTTAACAATTGATTGGTTTACAAATATCGCTAAGCAGTACAAGCAGATGGCCGATGCAGGCTGTTTCCCAGCAAATGCAACTGGATATACAGACACTGTTGCCCCAGCTGACTTTGCCGCTGGTAAGGCTGCTATTTATCCAACTGGAACATTTGGAATGAGCTCAGTTACAAAGCTCAACCCAGATATGAAGGGAAAGATGAAGATTATGGGTCTGATCACTACAGATGCCAAGCCATACTATGAAGGAATCACAAATAACACCTTCATTCTGAGCGTAAATGCAAAGGCATCTGCTTCAGACCAGAGAATTGCTAATGCCTTTATCTCATTCTTGGCAACAGCTCCAATAGCTCAGGAATATGCAGTTGGAACTTCTCAACACGTATCAGTAATCGACGTTGACTACTCAGCCAATATAGATCTATTGAATACTTCTGACATTATGGGTAAGAAGCTTCTCCTAGCACCTCGCTTCTTGTTCCTAAATCAAGGAGTTGTGCGTGACAAGCTTGAAGATGCTTTGATTGCAATAGTCGGCGGCGCTGATATAACTAAGACGCTCGCTGATACATCAAAGATCATTAAGCAAGGCTTAGGTGCTTAATTAGCTCAATAGTTGACAACCAGACCAGCCCTACCGCTTCACGCGGTGGGGCTGGCTCTGGCCAACCCAAAAAGAAGAGCTCAAAATTCTTCGATTCTAAAGTTTTAGCTTTAATGGCATTGCCCGCTTTTGCAATTTATTCCTTTTTGTATTTATACCCATCGATTTCTAATCTATGGAATTCCACAAAACGGTGGGATGGAGTTCTACCACCAGAATTTATAGGTGCACGAAACTTTACATATTTGGCAACTAATGATGATCTTTTCCTAAAAGTTGTGGGTAATAATTTTAGATTTGCTTTTGTGGTTGTCATTTTGCAAACCACATTTTCTCTTTTATTCGCAACTTTTTTGCTAAATAATACGAAAACTACGATATTTCTCCGTGTTGTTTATTTCTTCCCAACCATTCTCTCATCGGTTTCTGTTGGGTTAATCTGGTTGTTCTTGTACAACCCTAATTACGGCCTAATTAATGCAACAGCAAAATCAATTGGAATTATGAAGGAGCCGGGTATAAATTGGTTGGGGGATGGTCGATACGCCCTTTATGCAATCGCTATCACGCAAGTGTGGTTCCACACTGGGCAAATGGTGGTTATTTATGTTGCTGGATTACAGCAGATTCCAGCAGAGTTGTATGAAGCCGCTGAGGTTGATGGCGCTTCTCGTTGGCAGCAATTTAAGAGCATAACTTGGCCTATGGCATTACCGACAACGGCCGTCGTTGTCGCTTATACAACTATTCAGAGTTTTAGAGCTTTTGATTTAGTTTATGCCATGACACAAGGGGGACCAAATAATGCCTCTGATGTGCTCGTGACCTTGATTTACAACACGGCGTTTGCCAGTTACAAGTTTGGCTATGCATCCGCGCAATCTGTTTTGCTTGTCGTCACAGTTTTGTTGATCACTTGGCTTCAAAGACGCACTCTACGAGTGAATTATGGAGATAGATGATGCTGTATAAATCTACCAAGAATATTTTGTTAACAGCATTTGCGTTTATTGTTCTAATTCCATGCTCGATTGTTGTATTAGGTACATTTAAAACAGATGCAGAGATTTACTCCACCCCACTATCCTTACCAAAGAGTTGGACTCTGAATAATTTTCGAACTCTTTTTGATTCTGGCGGATTAATCACTCCTTTTAAAAACAGTGTTATTGTCTCAGTTTCATCTGTATTCATTACATTAATTTTGGCAAGTATGGCTGCTTATGCAATAGCAAGATCAATCACAATCTCCGGAAAAATTCTCTTCTTTCTCTTTACACTGGGTCTAGCTATTCCAGGTCAAGTAAATATCATTCCAATTTACGTTTTATTTGTAAAACTACATTTGAATAATTCACTTCTCGGTTTGGTCTTAGTCAATATCGCACTAACATTACCTATTTCTATTTTTATTCTAAGTTCCTTTTTTAAGGATTTATCGCGCGAAATGTTTGAGGCAGCAAGCATTGATGGGGCTGGTCATTGGCGTACTTTCCGTTCAATTGCACTTCCTTTATGCCGCCCTGCTATGGGCGCTACGGGTATTTTCCTTTTTGTAATTTGTTGGAATGATTTGCTATATCCATTAATGCTCATCAGCGAATTGAGTAAAAAGACACTGCCATTGATTTTGATTGACTACAGAGGTGAGTACTTCTCGAGTTTTAGTATGCTTTTCACAGCTATTTTTGTTGCTTCTATCCCAATGGTTGTCATGTACCTGTTCTTCCAGAAATCATTTATTGCAGGAATAACCGCTGGTGCGGTGAAAGGGTAAACATGAGCGCAATTACATCCTTAGCCCCACAACGTGCAGCACGTATTGCAACACAGCTTGTAGAACTTATTGATCTTCAAAAACTCAATCCTGGTGATCGCCTACCTCCTGAGCGACAATTAGCGGATTTACTAGAGGTTAGCCGCCCAAGTTTGCGTGAAGCGTTACATATTTTGCAGGCGCAAGGGCTTGTGCAGATAAAGCATGGTCAAGGTACTTTTGTTCAGGAGCCGATTGTTGCGCAAGAGCTTCGAGCTTCAATGATGACTAAAACGCATGGCCTCAATGAGCTTTTTGATGCACGTGAAGTACTTGAAGTACCAGCTTCTAAGTGGGCTGCAGAAAAAGCCACAAAAGAAGATATTCGCTTACTCCGTACTACGTTAAACCAAATTGATACAGTGACGGCTTCCCACCCAATAGACTTTGATCAACTACAGCTCTTAGATGCAAAATTTCATTTAACTATTGTCGGAATTGCCGGGAATAGATTCATTAATCAAACCCTCAACGTTTTGCAAGATGTAATGAGAATGTCGATGGAGACCACTCTTCGCTTACCTGGCCGTTCTGAAATCTCTCGCAGTGAGCATAGTGAAATATTAACGGCAATTGAAAATGGTGATGGAGAACTTGCCTCAAAATTAACGCTGAAGCACATTACTGGAGCTCGCAAAACAGCAATTGCAGATGCTAAAGCGAAAGAAAATAATTGAGCACGGTTCAAGCAGTTTGTTTTGGTGTAATAACAGTTGACACCGTTGCATTAGTAGATAAATACCCAAGTGAAGATGAAAGAGTGATAGCACTTGAAATCACACGCAGTGGAGGTGGCCCAGCCGCAGTTGCTGCTGTTGCATTGAGTCGCCAAGGTATAGAAACTGCAATCATTGGAACCATCGGCGATGATGCTGATGGTAAAGAAGTACTTCGAATATTTGAAAAGGAAGGCGTAGTTACCTCAGGAATTTCTGTAGGTCCGACTCCTACTGCAGGAAGTGTCATTGTTTCTTCGTTAGAAAGAAATGCTCGCGCCATAAATACCCGGCAACCCATTAACCAAGCACCTATAAATTCAGCTGCAAAAAATTTAGTATCGAATGCACAATGGTTACATGTTGACCATGTTGGGATAACTCGCTTATCTGAACTTGGAGTGTCGAGAGGTAGTGGCCCTCAGATTTCCTTTGATGCAGGTTATGGAGTTGAAAACTTTGACCCTTCACTCGTGGATTTATTTGTTCCCACAGATCGACAAATGGCGCTTCGATACCCAGGTGTTGATTTAGCAGTTGCGTTAGAAAACGATTCTTTAAAAGGTGGGAATATCGTTGTTGCAACGCAAGGATCAGCAGGTAGCTCAGGTTATTCATCTGAAACTGGATTAGTCACTGCATCTGGCTTCAAGGTTGAAGTAAAAAGTACTTTGGGTGCAGGAGATGTTTTTCATGGCGCCCTCGTCGCTCAAATTATCCATGGTTTTTCTCTTCAAGAAGCGTTGCATCGAGCTAATGCAGTTGCTGCCCTTTCCTGCCGCGGACTAGATGGCCAATCAATGATTCCAACTACAGCTGAACTCAATGTATTTCTGGAGGCAAACAAATGAGGGCATCACTAACCAAATTGGCAAGACCATCAGGAGCTCTTGCGATGGTGGCAGTTGATCAACGTGAAGCATTGCGAGGGATGTTTGCTGCCCACCAATCCACTCCAGTCTCTGATTCTCAATTGACGCAATTTAAAGTGGATGTGGCCCGCGAATTGTCACCATATGCATCGGCGTTATTAGTGGATCAAGAATTTGGCATAGATGAGATTATCAAGCAGAAAGCGCTTAAAGGCAGTTGTGGACTAATCGCTGCAGCTGACTTATTAGTTGGACCTGCAGGAGGTGCTGCAACAGATACTGCAATTGATCCAGATGTCAATCCTATTCGCATGCGCGACATCGGAAGTGTGGGATTAAAGTTTCTAGTTTTATGGCGCAATGATGAGTCACCAGAAATACGAGCAAAACTTGTCGAAGAGTTTAATGAATTATGCACAATCTCTGGTCTTCCTTCAATCATTGAAATTATTGTTAAACCTCCAACTGATACCTCCAAATCATTCAATCGGGAAGAAGAAATAATTATTGCTGCGCGAGAAGCTGCAAGTTGGAAGCCAGATCTTTATAAAGCTGAAGTTCCTTTTCATGGCGAAGGTGATTTGAATTTAGTAACCAAAAACGCTGAAAGAATCTCTGAAGCTATTGGTTCACCTTGGGTTGTACTATCAAATGGAGTAAAGCAACCATTTTTTAATGATGCAGTAAAAGCATGTGCAATGGGGGGAGCTAGTGGATTCCTTGCAGGACGTGCGGTGTGGGCAGATATTGTTGGATCTGCCGACATTCCTCAGGCATTGCGCGATGTTTCAATTCCTCGCCTTGAGCAATTAGCGCAGATCGTGGATACTCATGCAAAGCCATGGACTAGCTGGTAATTAAACCACTTTCGCAATAAGGGAAATCATGGCGCTAACAGCCTCTAATGGCTTTGAGGGAGAGACTCTTTTTACATTTCCACCTTCATTGATGCGCCAATCGCTCTTTCCATCTTCACCAATTTGAACAGATCCTGTTTCTGAAAAGTCAAAAAACTCTGGCTCTAACATTGCTAAAACAACAATTGGGTCATGAGGTGTAGTCCAATCTTGACCACGTGGCTGAATCCAATTAAGGATTTCAATGTGCAAAATTGGTCCGAGTTTTCCAGATCTCTTAATCTTCTCTATTTCATCATTCTTAATTATTGTTTTTTGTGAAGAAGGTAAATCTAAAATAGTTATTGGAATATTTGACTCAAAAACAATCTTTGCTGCATCAACATCGCATTGAAAGTTGTGTTCAATCTTCTCTTTAGTAAAGTCACCACCCATTACCCATAAATGCTTAATATTTTCTGCAAAATTTGGAGCTTTTACGATTGCAGAGGCGATATTTGATAATGGGCCAATTGCTATAACTTCAATTTCTCCTGGATTTTGATTTACGGTTTCGATGAGAAAATCAACTGCCGCCTTATCCTCTAGTTGATATTGATTCAAATTCGAAAATGAGTTGCCCTCAGATCCTGTACTCCATACTTGGCGACCAGATAAAGGTGTTTCGACTCCGGCGAAGACTGGAATTGATCTATTGGCAGTGTGGCACAAATGGTGGGCGATTCGTGCCCTGAGTTTGGTGTCACCATACACAGTTGTTATGCCTTGCACATTTACTGATTTAGACCCTAGCAATGTAGCTAGAGCTAAAGCATCATCTACGTCGCTACCGATATCAGTATCGAGAATGATGGTGTGTGTTAACCCCACAACTCTTTAATTTCAACTACTCGGCCCTCATTAATGCTCTTATGAGCAGCAAGGCCTGTAACCACGCTTGTTACACCATCTTTGAGCGTAACTTCAGCAGGAGATGAATTCAAAATAGCATCTCGGAACTTTGTGTGTTCAATATAAGAAGCACCGTAGTGGTGACCCATGTATTTCACATCGTAGTTGTGAACTATCTTTTGTTCATTTCCACGAGCACGGCTTGCACCACGTGACCATCCTGAAAGTTTTCCAATTGATTCTCGGCGTGAAGCACGGACTACCTGTGAAGGCAAGAAGGATTCAATCTTTCCTTCATCGCCAACTATTGTCAGAATCTCTTTATCGAAGGAGCCTTCGCCAAACATGCACAAATCTAACATTCCACGAGCACCATTTGCATATTCAAGAACAACATAGGCATTATCTAACATATCTGATTGCTGACCATCATACTTTTCATCTAAATGGTTAACGCTCTGGCCACCGGAAGCGAAAACTCGAACAGGTTGTCCGCCGACAATAATGTCCATTAAATTAAAGTAATGGCAACATTTTTCAACTAAAGTGCCGCCGGTGCGCTTGGCAAAACGATTCCAGTTATCCACTTTTGGATAGAATGGTTCGCGGTGCTCACGGATAGAGACTTGGTGAATTTTTCCCGCTTCACCATCTTGTGCACGAGCAATGGCTTCAGCAACTGGTGGCATGAAACGGTATTCAAGACCCATCCACGTCAATGCACTTCGCTTCTCATCCCAGGCCAAAATTGATTTCAAATCTTCAACTGTTGTGGCAAGTGGTTTTTCAACAAAGACTGCAACATCTGTGGCCAGGCAGTCTTTGAGAACTTCAGCGTGTGTGTCATTGGGTGTTGCGACGATAACTGCATCGATGAGACCAGAATCTAGGAGAGCTCGGTGATCGC
>JAGWYO010000070.1 GCA_018969355.1 Actinomycetales bacterium | reverse complement strand
AAACTTATTTGGTCCATTAGGAATAAAGGGTGGCCTTGTTTACATGCTGGGGATCGCATGCGGAGTTGCCTATAACTTCTACTTCAAATTTTCTATGCTATCGCCTTTGCCATATGCCATTGCATTTGCTGCCTTGCCTTCATCTATCGCGATCTCAAAAGATGTAACTCCACCGCTATGGATGTTGCTCGGAGGATCCATCTTTGGGATGGCGGCACATTTCATAAATGTCATTAAGGATATGGAGCAAGATCATCTCAGTGGGATTCAAGGCCTTCCACAAAGACTTGGGACCAAGAAATCGATAATTGTCGCCGTAACACTTATTGCTTTAGGGGTTTTGGCACTTTATTTAACCATGTAGTCAGATACCCTTTTGGTATGACTAAAGAGATCAATAATTCAAAGCTACGCCGTTACAACATCATTGCTGGTGTATTCCACTTAATCCAAATGGTTGCGGTCTTAGCGCTTTCCAATGACTTCACCTTGCCGATTGTTGCTCGCTACATGTCCGGCCCTCCAGGAAGCACCTTTGCAGATCCAATCACATTGCTAAACACCCCAGTTGGAATCGGTGTTGCACTATTCCTTGGTCTTTCCGCTTTCTTCCATTTCTTGGTCGCATCTCCACAGTTCTTCCCACGCTACAGTGTGGGGCTTGCACAGAACCGCAATTACTTCCGTTGGGTTGAGTACTCAATTAGTTCATCTGTCATGATCGTTCTTATCGCCCAAATCTGTGGTGTTTCAGATGTAGTTGCGATTATCTCCATCTTTGGCGTTAACGCCTCCATGATCTTGTTTGGTTGGCTACAGGAAAAGTATGAGACACCAGGAAATGGTGGCTGGATTCCATTTATCTTCGGCTGCATCGCCGGAATAGTTCCATGGCTAGGACTCATCTTTTATGTTTTTGCTATTGGAGGACCTGCAAATGCAAAAGCCCCAGCCTTTGTCTACGGAATCGTGATTTCACTCTTTGTACTCTTCAATACCTTCGCAGTTGTTCAATACTTGCAATACAAGAAAGTTGGAAAGTGGTCTGATTACCTAAGTGGTGAAAAGAGTTACATAACACTTTCTTTGATCGCAAAGTCAGCGCTTGCTTGGCAGGTATTTGTCGGCACTTTATTTGAATAAATACCGTTGATGAACCGTAAGTTGGATAGGAAAAAATTACTACCGCTGCTCATGTTTGTAGCGGGATTGCTTTTTCTTCTGATTTTTGAAATCACCCGTAGTGATGCTGAATTTAGCCGTGAGAACTTCCGCACCGCTTCAAACTACTCAGCAGATGCTGCTGTAAAAGTAGGCGCAGATCGTCCCGCCGATCTGTTTTTACCAAGTAGTTACAGCAAGGAAATTGCAGTACCTCTGCTCATTGATCTCCATGGATATACTGGAAGTGGTCAATCCCAGGCTGCTTACTCATTCTTGCAAAGCGCGGCAAACACTCGCGGGGTTGCATATCTAGCTCCTGACGGCTTGAAGGATTCTTCTGGTAATCGATTCTGGAATGCATCTAGCGCCTGTTGCAATTTTGGTGGTAGCAAGGTCAGCGATGTTGATTACATCAGTGAGCTGATCAAGGAGGTCTCATCAAAGGTAACGATTGATCAAAGCAGGATTTATCTTTTCGGTCATTCAAACGGGCATTTCATGAGTTATAAATTTGTCTGCTCAACGGATTCTGTGATTGCGGCAGTGGCTGGTTTGGCAGGTGCTATGGATAATGATCCAAATGCCTGCAACAAATTACCCATGAACGTGCTGCACATCCATGGCACCAATGATGCAACTATTGCCTACCAAGGTGGTGCGATTTTTGGAAACAAGTATCCATCTGCTGATCAAACAGTTGCACAATGGGAAAAGATTAATTCCTGCAATAAGTCAGCAGAAACAGAGATTGATCTTCTTCAATCCATGCAGGGAAGCGAAACAAGTGCGATCACCTTCACCTGCGCCAAAAAATCCCTTGAGCTCTGGCGAATTAATGGGGGAGTACACGTTCCAGTCTTAGATGAAAAGTTTGCTCTACGCACCCTTGATTGGCTACTTGCACATAGAAAGTGAATTACTTACGCTCCTGAGTCAGTCGCTGTGATAGGTAAATCGGCACGATTGAAACAACAATTAACGCTGCCGCAACCACATTTACAATCGGGGCTTGATTTGGACGGAAGAGATTCTGGAAGATCCAAATAGGCAAGGTGGTTTGACCCGCACCTGCGGTAAATGTCGTGACGATAATTTCATCAAATGACAACCC
>JAGWYO010000069.1 GCA_018969355.1 Actinomycetales bacterium | reverse complement strand
CAATGCATCACAAGCAAAACCAAAGATTACAAATGACAAGAAGGCAAAGCAGCGCACAACAGCGTACACAGGAACCACATTGGTACTTGCTCCAGGTGTAGCTGCCACAATCGCATCTGTCTTGGGCTTGCCAGCTGGTTCATTGCCTGATGGCTTGTCATTTGCCACAGCTGATGTAACCCTGTATTCAAAGACTAAGTAAGGGACATAAATGGAACCAATCTCGCGTCGCTCTCTCTTTGCAGGTGTATGCGCAGTAGTCGCATTAGGTGGAAGTGAGGTTCCTGCTGCAGCTAATGCGGTAGTGAAAAAACTTCCTGGCGGCAAACTATCGGTAAAGTTAAAGGATTTGCCGGCGCTATCTGCGGTAGGTGGTGCGATGCGAATTGGTTCTATTAAGGGCGTGCCGGTAGGAATAGCCAGAGTAGGTACAAATAAGTACACGGCTTTCAATCTGCGTTGCCCGCACCAAGGGATCACGGTGACGAAAACTGAAACTGGATGGATGTGTGAAGCACACAACTCGGAGTTTGAATTTGATGGGGATCTCGTTTTAGGGCCTGCAACCACAGGGTTAGCTAAAGTTCCGATCAAGGTCAGTCGCGGCGTCGCAACAATTGGTTAATGCAAAGGTATGGTCATGAGATGAAAAGGTTATTGTTAGTTTTCTTCTCAGCTCTATTACTTACTGGATGTGCAAGTACTCCAGTGGCTAACTCCCAATTTAGTGCCGCTGATATTGGGTTTGCCGAAATGATGATTCCTCACCATGAACAAGCTGTGTTGATGTCCGATATCGCATTAACCAATTCATCAAGTGAAGAGATTCTGTCCCTTGCTCAAGAGATTAAAGCTGCACAAGCTCCAGAGATTGAACAGATGAAGAGTTGGGAAGGTGTTAGTCCATCGATGCACATGGGGCACATGGTGGATGGAATGCTCAGTGATGAAGAGATTCAACAACTTCGCGACTCTGAAGGTGTAACTTTTGATCGACTTTTTCTTGAAGCCATGATTGCCCATCATCAAGGTGCCATCAAAATGGCAAAAAAGGTAACGGGTTCAGCGAACAAAGAGGTTGCCGCATTAGCGCTTGCAATCATTGAAGCTCAAGAAAAAGAGATTGCTTATATGCAGGAGTTAATTAAGTTCTACTAGACTTTCACCATGCTTGGTGGAATCAATAACGGACTATTTTTACAATCCTTTGGTGGCTTTGTAGGGTTAGCACTTTTAATTCTCGTTCTCAAGTGGGGATTTTCATCTAATAAGCGAATGATTATTACGCCAATTAAGGCTGGAAAGAAAGATGATTACGGGTTACTCAAGCCTTTGCAAACACCTAGCAATTACATCGAAGCGCAGATTTGTTTACAGAAACTAACCGATGCAAACATCAAAGCCACTTTGACTCAGACCTTAGATGGACCTCAATTGATGGTATTTGAGAAGGATTTAAAGATTGCTGCGGCTGTTTTAGCTGAGTAATTCAGTAATTAATGCTTCTACGCGGTCCTTGATCTCATCGCGAATAACACGAACAGTTTCAATCCCCTGCCCTGCAGGATCATCTAAGACCCAATCTTCATAACGCTTTCCGGGATAAAACGGACACGCATCCCCACATCCCATAGTGATAACCACATCAGATTCTTGAACCGCCTCGGGAGTTAAAACTTTGGGTGTGTTATTTGCGATATCAATTCCAACTTCAGCCATTGCCTCTACCGCGATTGGATTAATTGAATCCTTAGGGGCACTTCCGGCAGAAAGAACTTCTACCCGACCCTGTCCTAGTACGCGCATGAAACCCGCTGCCATTTGCGAACGGCCAGCGTTGTGAACGCAAACGAATAAAACAGTTGGCTTATTTGTCATGGGTCAACACTTTCACTAGTCCGAGTCCAATAATTGCTCCAAGAATTTGAGCGGCAATAAATTTGGGGGCGCACTCTGGTGCAATTCCGGCAAATGAATCAGTAAATGTTCGTCCAATAGTCACCGCAGGATTTGCAAATGAGGTAGAGCTTGTAAAGAGGTAAGCACTTCCGATCCATGCGGCAACTGCTGCTGGGATAACGTTTACATTCTTTTGGGCAACAAGCAGGTTGATAACAAAGACTAACCCAGCGGTGGCAACGATTTCTGCCAGGTAAAGGTTGCTTCCAGAGCGAACCTTTGTTGCTGTCTCGATTATTGCATGATCAAACATGGCATTTGCCAGCAGGGCACCAGAGATTGCACCTAGAACTTGTGCGATTGCGTATTGAATGAATTGAAGTACAGAGCTCTTACCTTGAATGAGATCTACAAGGGTTACAACCGGATTGA
>JAGWYO010000004.1 GCA_018969355.1 Actinomycetales bacterium | reverse complement strand
ATGGATATGAGGCCTTACTTGCAGATGGCTTTGATCCTGAATTAGTGCGCCGTGTTATTTCATTGGTGGATAAGGCTGAATTCAAGCGCCGCCAATATCCACCTGGCACCAAAGTCTCAGGCCGAGCTTTTGGTAAAGACCGTCGTTTGCCCATGACTTCACGTTGGAATGAGCAGTAAGTTCTTGCGACAACGTGCTTATTGCAAACGATTGGCAACTCGCACTATTCATCATTGTCAGTAGAATTGTCGTATGAAATCAATTATCAACTGGTTATTCACGCGAAATCGCGTAGTTGATTTCTGCCTCTCTACATCCTGCAGCTGCTGATTTTTAGCTCGCTTTGCCTGCAGTTTTAACGATCTATTTAAATTTACCTAGGGAGAATTATGAAGATTTACAACAGCATCACAGAGATTTTTGGAAACACACCACTTCTTCGCATTAACAAGATCACCGATGGTGCGGCAGGAAATGTTTATGCCAAGCTGGAGTTCTATAATCCAACTTCTTCTGTTAAAGATCGCCTTGGTGTGGCAATGATCGATGCAGCCGAAGCAAGTGGTGAGCTAAAGCCTGGCGGAACAATTGTTGAGGCAACATCTGGAAACACAGGAATTGCAGTGGCAATGGTTGCTGCAGCACGTGGATATAAGGCAATCATGACCATGCCTGAATCTGTTTCAAAAGAGCGTCGCAAGCTCATTCGTGCCTACGGGGCAGAGTTAGTACTCACTCCGGCTGCTGAAGGTATGAAAGGCGCAGTTGCTGCTGCAGAAAAGCTTGCAGAATCTGGCGCTGTCTTAGTTCGCCAATTTGAAAATCAAGCAGGACCAGAGATTCATTACAAAACAACGGGTGCTGAGATTTGGCGCGACCTTGATGGAAAAGTTGACGCCTTTGTTTCAGGGATTGGTACGGGTGGAACAATTACTGGCACGGGCCGTTACTTAAAAGAGAAAAACCCTGCAATCAAAGTCTTTGGCGTTGAGCCAGCTGCATCGCCCATTTTAAATGGCGGCGAGCCAGGACCCCACCCAATTCAGGGAATTGGCGCTAACTTCATTCCTAATGTTTTAGATCGAACGGTCTATGACGAGGTCTTGGATGCAACTGCAGCTGATGCAATTAAATTTGCACGCCGTGCTGGAGCAGAAGAAGGATTCCTTGCTGGGATTTCATCAGGTGCAACTCTGTGGGCAGCATCAGAGATTGCAAAGCGCCCAGAGTTTGCAGGCAAGAACATTGTTGTGATCTGTGCTTCCAATGGTGAGCGCTACCTTTCAACAGTTCTCTACGAGGATTTGGTTGACTAATTAATGGCGATACTCAAGTGCATCATTGAAGACCTTGAAAACGCGATCAGTCATGATCCTGCAGCGCGCAATCGTTTAGAGGTCGCTTTGGCATACCCAGGTGTGCACGCGGTTTGGGGACATCGAATTTCACATTTTCTTTGGAAGAGAAAGTTAAAACTTCTTGCCCGCATTCACTCACATGCCGTGCGCTTCACTACAGGAATTGAGATTCATCCAGCAGCAGTTATTGGACGTAGATTCTTTATTGATCACGGTATGGGTGTTGTTATTGGCGCAACATCAATTATTGGCGATGATGTGATGATCTATCACGATGTAACCCTGGGAGCTCGTGGCTTTGAAGAAGGCAAACGTCATCCAACAATTGGAAATAATGTAGTAATCGGTGCAGGTGCTCGAGTGCTTGGAAATGTCACCATCGGTGAGGGATCGCGCATCAGTGCTAATGCGGTAATTACTAAGGACTTAGCCCCACAAACTGACCTGGATCACGCTGACTTCTTTGTCATTTAAGGGCAGTTAACACAGCCGTAATCTGCATTTGTAAGAATGCCGTCCATGAGCAGCGAAATCAGCAAGCAAGAAGAGTTCGTTCTTCGCACCCTTGAAGAGCGCAATATTCGCTTTGTGCGATTGTGGTTTAGTGATGTTTTAGGTTTTCTAAAATCGGTAGCTATTGCACCAGCTGAGTTGGAGAATGCTTTTGCCGAAGGAATTGGCTTTGATGGCTCTGCCATTGAGGGCTTTGCACGTGTGACTGAGTCGGATATGTTGGCAAAACCAGATCCTGCAACATTTTCTATTTTGCCTTGGCGCACTGAAGCTCCAGGTGCTGCTCGAATGTTCTGCGACATCGTGATGCCAGATGGAACTCCATCTCCTGCTGATCCTCGCAATGTCTTGCGACGTACGTTGGAAAAAGCAGCCAGCATGGGTTACACCTGTTACACCCACCCAGAAATTGAATTCTTTTTATTTAAGGACAAGCCAGAAGTTGGAAAAGCACCAATTCCAGTTGATCAAGGTGGATATTTCGATCACACGCCGGCTGTTGTTGGCCATGACTTTCGCCGTCAAGCAATTACATTGCTCGAGGCCATGGGAATCTCAGTTGAATTCTCACATCATGAAGGTGCTCCGGGTCAGCAGGAAATTGATTTGCGCTATGCAGATGCCCTCAGCACCGCCGATAACATCATGACATTTCGCCATGTGATTAAAGAAGTAGCAATGGATCAAGGCTTCCACGCCTCCTTTATGCCAAAGCCATTTACCGATCATCCTGGCAGTGGAATGCACACTCACGTCTCACTCTTTAAAGGTGAAGAAAATGCTTTCTATGATCCAAAGGCTGAGTTAAATCTCTCTGCAGTGGGTCGCTCATTTATTGCAGGTCTTCTCAAGCACGCACCAGAGATCACTGCAATTACTAATCAGTGGGTTAATTCTTATAAGCGCTTACATGGTGGGGGAGAAGCACCAGCATTTGTTAACTGGGGTCCAAGTGATCGCGGTGCGCTAGTGCGCGTGCCGATGTATAAACCTAAGAAAGAAAACTCAACACGTATTGAATTTAGGTCACCTGATACTGCATGTAACCCATATCTTGCATATGCAGTGATGTTGGCAGCAGGGCTAAAAGGCGTTGAAGAAGGCTATGTATTAAGCGATTCTAAGGATCCAATTTCATTGCCATCCAATCTCAATGAAGCCATTGCAGAGATGGAAAAGAGTGAATTAGTGCGCCAAACTTTGGGGGAGCATGTTTTTGAATATGTATTGCGCAATAAGCGCGCTGAATGGCAGGACTATCGCCGCCAGGTCAGCGCCTATGAACTCGATCGCTATTTGCCAGTTCTTTAACCTGAGCGTTACCCTTTACCCATGAACACACGCAGTCTCCTCCTTAGCTGCCGTGGCGGGGTCAAATAACCGAACCCCACGCTGCGGGGTTTGTCCTGTCGGTTACAAGACGAATTCCGCAAACACATAAGGAGCAATAGAAATGAATTTTCCCAAGCAAGTACCTTCATCGATGCCAGTGCATCGCTATGAACCATTCCACCCAATAGATCTTGTTGATCGCACCTGGCCAAATAAAAAGATAACCAAGGCACCTCAGTGGTGTTCTGTGGATCTTCGAGATGGCAACCAGGCACTTATCGATCCCATGGACACACCGCGCAAGTTAGCGATGTTCAAACTCTTGGTAGCCATGGGATATAAAGAAATCGAAGTTGGTTTCCCAAGTGCTAGTCAGACTGATTTCGATTTTGTTCGAAAGATTATTCAAGAGAACCTCATCCCAGATGATGTTGTTATTCAGGTTTTGACTCAGGCACGCGAGGCGCTCATTATTCGCACCTTTGAAGCAATCAAGGGCTCTAAGCAAGCAATCGTCCACCTTTATAACTCCACTTCAACTTTGCAGCGCCGAGTTGTTTTTGGCCTTGATAAAGATGGCATTAAGAAGATTGCAACTGATGCTGCCAGAATCTGTTTAGATCTAGTCAAAACGGTTCCAGAAACCAAAGTCTCTTTCGAGTACTCACCTGAGTCCTATACGGGTACAGAGTTAGAGTTTGCTGTTGAGGTGTGTAACGCCGTCAATGATGTGTGGAAACCAACGCCTGCGTGGAAAACCATCATGAACTTGCCAGCAACTGTTGAAATGGCAACACCCAATGTTTATGCCGACTCCATTGAGTGGATGTGTCGACACTTAAATAATCGTGACAGCGTGATTGTCTCACTCCACCCACATAATGATCGTGGCACAGGCGTTGCAGCTGCAGAGCTGGGATATCTAGCAGGAGCCGATCGCATTGAGGGAACCTTGTTTGGTAACGGTGAGCGCACAGGAAATGTTTGTCTTGTGACACTTGGAATCAACTTAGTTACACACGGCATCGATCCACACATCGATTTCTCTAATATCGATGAAGTGCGCCGCACAGTGGAGTACGCCAATCAACTACGCGTTCCTGAGCGCCATCCTTATGGTGGAGACCTTGTCTTTACTGCCTTTTCTGGTTCACACCAAGATGCAATTAAAAAAGGTTTTGAGCATTTAGAGCGCGATGCAAAGGCTGCCGGCAAAGAAGTTCGTGATCACACATGGGCCATTCCTTACTTGCCTATTGATCCATTAGATATTGGCCGTAGCTATGAGGCCGTTATCCGTGTGAATTCACAGTCAGGTAAGGGCGGTGTTGCATATCTGATGAAGAATGAACACCACCTTGATCTACCTCGCAGATTGCAGATTGAATTTTCGAAAATCGTTCAAACTAAGACTGATTCCGAAGGTGGAGAGATTAGCCCCGAAGATTTATGGAACGTATTCGAAGATGAATATCTGCCAACTGTGAGTGCCCCATGGGGACGCTTTCGCCTCAAGGGCTTAAGTCAGAGCTCTGTTCTGGGTGAAGATGTTCACTTGAATGTTTCACTGACAGATCGTGGTCAACTCCAAGAACTTAAAGGTCAAGGAAATGGACCGATTGCCGCGTTTTGTAATATCTTGCAAAACTATGGAGTCGATGTGCGTGTTCTAGATTATTACGAGCACGCCCTTTCAGCAGGTGGTGATGCATCGGCAGCTGCCTACCTGGAATGTGCCATTGATGGTGATGTCTTCTGGGGCGTTGGGATTGATCCCAACACCACTACGGCATCCCTTAAAGCAGTCGTGTCTGCCATAAATCGCGCAATTCGCTAATCAACGCACTACCTTTGCCCGTATGAGTTTGTACCGGGATGAGGCAATAGTCCTGCGCACGCAAAAACTTGGTGAAGCCGATCGCATCATCACGATGCTGACAAAAGATCATGGGCGTATTCGAGGCGTTGCCAAAGGTGTCAGGCGCACTATGTCTAAATTTGGTGCACGGCTTGAACCAGGTAGCCATGTTGATATCCAACTCCACGTGGGAAAAACCTTTGACACCATCACACAAGTTGAAGCGTTGATGAATTATGGAGAAGCACTCACCCAGGATTATCAGCGCTGGACAGTGGCTTCAGCGATATTAGAAGCTGCTGAGCGCTTTTCACCTAATGAGCATGAACCAGCGTTCCAAGAGTTTCAATTAGTTGTTGGTGGAATGAAAGCGTTAGCTGACAATAGATATGAGCCTCTGCTCATTCTTGATGCATTCCTGCTGCGCTCTTTAGCAGTTGCTGGTTATGCGCCATCGATGACTATGTGTTCGCGGTGTGAAAAACCTGGTCCACATAGATATTTTTCATTAGTTGGAGGAGGATCTGTCTGTAATGACTGCCGACCATCTGCATGTGCGACCCCTGCGATGGAAACCCTGCAGTTAATGGGCGCACTTATAAGTAGTGATTGGGAGAGTGCCACTGCAAGTGAAGGAAAACATCGCCGCGAGGCTAGTGGATTAATTGCTGCTTATTTACAATGGCACCTTGAGCGCGGTTTAAGGAGTTTGCCAATGGTGGAGCGAGTATGACAATTCATATTCCTCATCACGTTGCCGTTGTCATGGATGGCAATGGGCGTTGGGCAAAACAAAGAGGATTACCGCGCACAGCAGGACATGAAGCAGGCGAGGCCGCACTGTTTGATGTGGTCCAAGGTGCAATTGAGTTTGGCGTTAAAGAGTTAAGTGCTTTTGCATTCTCAACTGAAAACTGGCGCAGATCTCCGGATGAAGTTCGCTTTCTTATGGGTTTTAACCGTGATGTATTAAAGCGTCGCCGGGATCAAATGAATGAGATGGGTGTTCGCATTCGCTGGGTAGGTCGCTCGAAGCGCCTATGGAGCAGTGTTATTAACGAGCTGGAAGAGGCCGAAGAGTTAACTGCCAAGAACAAAACTCTGATTCTGAATATGTGCGTGAACTATGGAGGTCGCGCCGAGATTGTTGATGCAGCTGCTGAGTTAGCACGTGATGTGAAGAGGGGAAAAGTAAAGGCTGATTCAATTACCGAAAAAGTTTTTGCTAAGTATTTAGATTCACCCACAATGAGTGATGTGGACTTGCTTTTGCGCTCATCAGGTGAGCAGCGCACCAGTAATTTCTTGCCGTGGCAGAGTGTGTATGCAGAGCTTGTTTTTATGGATGTGCTGTGGCCAGATGTAACACGCAAAACTTTATGGAAAGCTATTGAAGAGTATTCACAGCGCGATCGTAGATTTGGTAAGGCCTAACACTTAGGGCACAGGCCGAAGATTTCTGCTGTGTGTCCCACCTCGCGAAAGCCAAACTCTTGGGCCATAGTCTTGGCCCATTTTTCAATTGCGCCGCCTTCGATTTCAATGGTTTCCCCGCAGCCTTTACACACTAAATGGTGATGGTGCGCGCCTCCGCACAGCCGGTAAATCGCCTCACCATCTTCACGCCGCAATACATCGACTATCTTGTCATTGACTAGAGATTGAAGTGAGCGATAGACAGTGGTGAGACCAATGCTTTCACCTTCACGTTGCATAAGTCGGTAAACCTCTTGAGCACTTGCAAAGCCGCCAGCCCGCTCAAGAATAGCGAGTACTCGTGGATTTGAACGACTCATCCAATGTTTCCAACAATGAGCCACATTGCAACGACGCCAAGTACTGTCATGAGCATCGTGATTTTTGAAGGATGGCGAGAATGAGCTTCAGGCAAAATATGTGAGGTTGCAAGATAGATAACAAATCCAGAAAACATTGCTAAGTAGATTGCAAGAGAAGGATCGCTAATCACAACATACGTGCCAAGGGCTGCGCCACTAATACGCATAATTGCATCAAGACCAAGCAGTGCTATTGCGCGCCTAGTCCAGTGGCCACTTTTGATTAACAAAGAAACAGTGTTCAGACCATCAGAAAAAGCGTGAGACAGGATGGCAATAAATACTGCCAATCCAAGTGCGTTACTAATTTTGAAAGAAAGACCCAATGCCACACCATCAAGGAAGACGTGACCGCCCATTGCAAGGGCTCCAAGAGTTCCAGCGATGTTGACAGAATGATCATGCTCATGTCCGTAGTCAGACTCTGCTGGTTCATGGGAACCAAAGATTTGTTCTGCAAAGTGAAGTGCGAGAAAACCTGCAACAAATGCGATGGAGACAACTGGAACATTTCCCAAGCTCTGCGTGTTAAGTTCAAAGACTTCAGGCAAGAGATCAAAGGCGACAAGGCCCAGTAGCAGACCTGCTGATAAACCAAGGATGAGATGAAGGCGATCGCGTGAGCGAATGGCCAGGAATCCTCCGGCAGATGTTGCCAAGGCTGTGACTGCGGCTAATGTGATGGCGATATTCATGGGTGAAAAGTAGCACAAATGAAAATGATTTTCATTTCCATATCTAGGCGCACCCCGCGCTATAGGCTCAGCCCATGCTCGCTATCGCCAGATTTAGGGTTGCCCTTGGCGATGCCGCCCGCTTGGAGGCAGAACTCTGCCTTGCGCTGGATGCATTTTCACACTGTGCCGGCTTTGTAAAAGGTGAAATTGGCCAGAATCTAGATGAAAACTCACTCTGGACACTGGTGACCCATTGGGAAAATGTGGGTTCATATCGCAGAGCCCTGAGCAATAACAACGTCAAGATGAATGCGATCCCACTTCTTGCACAGGCAATTGACGAGCCCGGTGCATATGAAAAGCCGTACTCAGAGTAAAATTTATCTACGGAAGTAACACCAGTTGCTTTTCGCCGACAGCCAGCCGGACGGAGAATATGTGGCAACGGATCGTTTAGAAAATATCGTTGGATTATCAAAGCGTCGAGGATTTGTTTTTCCATCCTCTGAAATTTATGGCGGACTGCGCGCATCGTGGGACTACGGCCCATTAGGTGTTGAGCTAAAAAATAACGTCAAGGGCCAATGGTGGAAATCTATGGTCACCGGCCGTGAAGATGTAGTCGGTCTTGACTCATGTGTGATTTTGGCAAAAGAAGTCTGGGAGGCATCAGGACACGTTGCAACATTTAGTGATCCTCTTACAGAGTGCACTGCATGCCACAAGCGCTATCGCGCCGATCACTTAGAAGAGGCATATGAAGCTAAGCATAAAAAAGCTCCAACATCACTAGCCGATATAAATTGCCCAGCATGTGGCAACAAAGGTCAGTTCACTGAACCAAAACAATTTAGTGGAATGCTCAAAACTTATCTTGGACCCGTTGAAGATGAATCCGGTTTAGCGTTTTTGCGTCCAGAAACAGCGCAGGGAATCTTTATTAACTTTGATCAAGTAATGACTACTTCACGAAAGAAGCCACCATTTGGTATTGGGCAGATCGGTAAGTCTTTCCGTAATGAAATCACTCCAGGAAACTTTATATTTCGCACGCGTGAGTTTGAGCAGATGGAGATGGAGTTCTTCGTAGTTCCAGGAACTGATGAAGAGTGGCACCAGTACTGGATTGATACTCGTATGGCTTGGTATACAGGTCTTGGAATTAACCCAGATCGCTTGCGTATTTATGATCACCCAAAAGAGAAGCTGTCGCACTATTCAAAGCGCACAGCAGATATTGAGTACAAGTTTGAGTTTGCAGGAACAGAGTGGGGCGAGCTTGAAGGTATTGCCAACCGCACAGATTTTGATCTCAAAGCTCACTCAGCAGCATCTGGAAAAGACTTGTCCTACTTCGATCAAGAAAAGGGAGAACGTTGGACTCCTTATGTCATTGAGCCTGCAGCAGGCGTTGATCGCTGCACGCTGACATTTTTGATGGATGCATTCACTGAAGATGAAGCACCTAACAGCAAGGGCGAAATGGAAAAGCGTGCAGTGCTAAAACTTGATCATCGCTTAGCACCAATTAAGGTTGCTGTTCTTCCTCTTTCACGTAACGCTGATTTATCTCCAAAGGCAAGGGATCTAGCTGCGCAGCTTCGCAAGAACTGGGCAATTGATTTTGATGATTCAGGTGCTATTGGTCGTCGCTATCGCCGGCAAGATGAAATCGGTACTCCTTACTGCATCACTATTGACTTTGATACATTAGAGGATCACGCAGTCACCATTCGCGATCGCGACACAATGGCACAAGAGCGTATCGCCCTTGATCAGGTTCAAGCTTGGTTGGCACCGCGATTACTAGGCTGCTAAAACCACTTCTTCTGCCACTGGCAAGTGGTGATCATTTAATTGATCCCCCCGTTGTGCTTGCTCCCATGGCAGGAATTACTAACGCACCTTTTCGCACGCTCTGTCGTGAACAAGGTGCTGGTTTATTTGTTTCCGAAATGGTCACAGCTCGCGCCTTAATTGAACGCCGTCCAGAGACAATGCGCATGATTGTTCCGGGCAAAGATGAATGGCCAAGATCTGTCCAGCTTTATAGTGTTGATCCAACAACTATGCGCTCTGCTGTAACAATGATGGGCAAAGAAAATCTAGCTGATCACATTGATCTGAATTTTGGTTGTCCGGTTCCGAAAGTAACAAGAAAGGGCGGAGGAGCTGCCCTTCCTTATAAGCGCAAACTTTTTTCTAGCATTGTCCAAGCAGCTGTTGAAGCAGCAAAACCATTTGGCATTCCAGTGACTGTAAAGATGCGCATTGGTATTGATAGCGATCACCTTACGTATTTAGAGGCGGCACAATCTGCTGCAGATTTAGGTGTTGCATGGGTTGCCTTGCATGCGCGCACGGCGGCGCAGATGTATGAAGGAAAAGCAGATTGGTCTGCTATTGCCAGGTTGGTAGAGCAGTTAAAGCCAAGTGGAGTACCTGTTTTAGGCAATGGCGATATCTGGTCTGGACATGACGCAGTAGAAATGCTGAAGCAGACGGGGTGTGCAGGTGTTGTAGTGGGTCGCGGTTGCCTGGGTAGGCCGTGGTTGTTTGCAGATTTAGTCAGTGCCCTTGAAGGTGGAGAAAAAGAAAGCCTTCCAAATCTGCACCAAGTGCGCGAAGTGATGTTTAGACATGCAAATTTGATTGTTGAGTACTTAGAATCAGAAGATCGTGGAATGCGCGATATGCGCAAGCACATGGCATGGTATTTAAAGGGTTTTAGAGTTGCCCGTGAAATTCGCCATGATTTAGGAATGGTTTCTTCACTGCAAGAGCTGCGCACCTTGCTTGATCAATTAGAAGATCAACCATACCCAGTTGAAGTGGGGGATAAACCACGTGGTCGCACAAGTCATGGCCGCCCACCCACTTTGCCCGATGGTTGGCTAGATGATCCCGATGAACTAGTTCATGTTGAACTAGAGGATGCTCTCTCAGGCGGTTAAATGTTTCTCTTCAGGTGGATTCGTCGAGCAATCTCAATCATTGTTGTTATAGGGCTAATCGCACCCGGCTATGCCGTTTCTCAAGTATGGCGCGCTGCAAAGAATCCAATTGTGCGTCAGGCTGATGTCATTGTTGTTTTAGGAGCTGCGCAATTAAATGGGCGACCTGGTGAAGCGCTAGAAGCTCGGTTAAAAGAAGCACAGAGAATATTTGATTTAGGATATGCGCCAACGATTATTACAGTAGGGGCAGGTGCTCCGGGGGACCGCACAACTGAGGCAGCATCGGGAAAATTCTGGCTTCGTACACATGGCATTGCATCTAAAAATATAACTGCAATTGAAGAAGGTAGAGATACCTTAGCTAGTACTAAGGCATACACAGCGTTTATGAAGAAGCGATATGTCAGTGATGTCATCATTGTTACTGATCCCTATCACTGCAAACGCGCGATGACGATGGCTAATGATCAAGGAGTAGTCAGTACTTGTTCACCGGTTCAAAGCGGGCCTAATTCCATAATAAACTCTAGTTATAAGTACTTGCTACGTGAAGCTGGAGCCTATTTGGTCTACATAACTGTGGGTAGGCGAGGCATTCAAGTCAGTGATCATTTACCCGGTGCAGATATCGTCACTAAGGTTATGCCGTGAGTTATAGCCAGCATGATCAAGAGAGATTTCTTGATGAGCCCGCAAAGCGCGCTGGTCGAACAGAGTTCATGCGCGATCGCGCCCGAGTTATTCATTCAGCCGCACTTCGCCGATTAGCTGCAAAGACCCAAGTGGCAGTTCCTTGGGAAAATGATTTTCAGCGCACACGTTTATCCCACTCATTAGAGTGTGCTCAAATTGGTCGGGAACTGGGTGAATCGCTAGGCGCAGATCCAGATCTACAAGACACGGCATGTCTAGCCCATGATTTGGGCCATCCACCTTTTGGTCACAACGGTGAGGAAGCGTTAGCGTCTCTTGCAACAGAGTTTGGAGGCTTTGAAGGAAATGCTCAAAGCTTTCGGTTACTTGTGCGACTTGAAGCAAAGACGGTAGATAGCGATGGAAATAGTGTTGGGCTTAATTTAACAAGGGCTTCACTCGATGGTGCAACGAAATACCCATGGCCACGTTCGCACAATCCACGCAAATTCGGTGTGTACGACGATGATGTTGAAGTATTCAACTGGATGCGACAAGGTGCACCAGTTGATAAAAAATGTATTGAAGCCCAAATTATGGATTGGTCTGATGATTGTGCCTATTCGGTACATGATTTGGAAGATGCGATTTTTGCCAAGCAAATTTCAGTCAAGAGATTTGAATCAGATTATGAAGAGATTTATTCAGTGATGGTGCGAGATTATGGCAGTGATGCTTCCCCACAAGAAGCCATTGATGCTCACAAGCGTTTATCTGCTCTATCTGCTTGGCCACATTATTACGATGGAACACATCGCTCTCTTGCACGGTTGAAGGACTCAACAAGCCAGCTCATTGGTCGCTTTGTTTTAGCAGCAGAGCTTGAGACACGTAAGGTGCATGGTGATGGTCCACTTTCTCGCTATAGCGCAGATCTTGAAATCCCTCGTGAGCAGATCGTTGAAGTGGACTTCTTAAAAGCCATTGCAGGACACTACTTAATTAATGCTGCGCATTCACAAGATCGCTATGCCAAGCAGCAGCTCATTGTGAGTGAGCTTGTTGAAATGCTTCGAGCACGCGCACCACAGGAGTTAGATTCCTTTTTCCTCAAGAGTTGGAATGAGGCCGGCGATGAAATCGCTCGCATGCGCGTGATAATTGATCAAGTAGCAGCCTTAACTGACCCAGGCGCATATGCCCTCCATGCCCGTTTGTTAGCTTCTCGTTAAGATGAACCTATGAGCGGGCGTATTCGAGATGAAGATGTTGCATACATCCGCGACCGTGCACCTATCGATGAAATCGTGGGGGAGTATGTTCAATTAAAGAGCGCTGGCGCAGGACAAAAGAAAGGCCTATGTCCTTTCCATGATGAAAAATCTCCTTCATTTCACGTAACACCAAGCAAAGGCTATTTTCACTGCTTTGGGTGCCAGACTGGTGGGGATGTCATCGCATTTTTAATGAAGATTGATCATTTAACTTTTACTGAAACTATTGAACGCCTGGCAGATCGCATGGGATACACATTGCGATATGACGAAGGCGGTTCATCAACACCTGCATTTTCAGCCGGTGCTCGCTCACGCCTGATTGCTGCAAACACGGAGGCTGCACGTTTTTATCAAGAGCAACTCAATACATCACCAGATGCCGCCCATGGCAGAGAATTACTAACCAATCGTGGTTTTGATAAAGATGCCTGTATGCAATTTGGTGTGGGATTTGCACCAGATGAGTGGGATGCATTGACGAAGCACTTACGCGCACAGGGTTACAGTATTGATGAACTTGAAACTGCTGGACTTTCCAAGATGGGACAGCGCGGTCCAATCGATAGATTCCGCAATCGCCTAACCTGGCCGATTAGAGATATCTCTGGAGATGTAGTTGGTTTTGGTTGCCGAAAACTTGCCAGCGATGAAGAAGATCAGGGGCCTAAATACCTTAATACCCCAGAGACTCCAGTCTATAAAAAGAGCCAAGTTCTCTATGGTTTAGATGCAGCTAAAAAAGAGATTGCAAAGAAGCGCCAGGCCGTCATAGTTGAGGGATATACCGATGTGATGGCAGCGCAATTAGCAGGAATCACAACGGCAGTTGCCACATGTGGAACAGCATTTGGCGCAGACCACATCCGCATCTTGCGCAGATTGCTCATGGATGATGATTCATTTAGAGGCGAAGTAATCTTTACATTCGATGGTGATGCTGCAGGTCAAAAGGCTGCCCTTCGTGCATTTAGCGAAGATCAAAAATTTGTCACTCAAACTTTTGTGGCAGTTGAGCCAGATGGTTTAGATCCATGCGAGCTGCGCCAACAAAAAGGAGATTTAGCCTTGCGTGATTTAATTGCTCGCCGAGTTCCACTCTTTGAGTTTGCAATCCGCGCAGAACTTGCTCACCACAAATTAGATAGTGCAGAGGGTCGTGTGAATGCCCTCAATGCCGCAGCACCTCTGGTGGCACAGATTCGTGATAAATCACTTCGCCCTGAATACACCCGCTTACTTGCAGGATGGCTTGGCACAGAGGTTGAAATAGTTTCAAAGGCTGTGGCTCAAGGTGTGAAGAGTCAACCTACAGTGAGTGAAACTATTGAGCTAACAACGCAAGAAAATAGTAATTGGCGCCCAGACCCAAATGAAGCACGGTTGATATTAGAGCGTGAAGTATTAAAAGCTAGATTGCAAGAGGCGTCACTTTTCACAGGAACTCTATGGAGTGATATCGAATCAGGTGCCTTCACCCACCCTGCATATAAAGAACTACGAAAGACGATAGATGAAACTCCTACACTTTCTGCAGAAACCATTAGTGATGAGCGCATTAAAACTTTGTTTACCGAGCTAACAGTTGAACCAATTCGCGCCGATGGAAGACCTAGTGCTGCATATGTTGAGAGCATCGTTGCCAGGTTGCGCGAAGTTGCTATTTCTCGCTCTATTGCAGAACTCAAATCATCGTTACAAAGACTTAATCCACTTGAAAATGAAATTGAATACAACGCAGCTTTTGCGCAATTAGTAGCCCTCGAAAGCGCCCGCCGAAATCTGCATGATTTGGCCCTTGGAGGCCTTTAAATACCCTCAATTTCAGCCAAGGCCTGTGCGTGCGCTAGAGTTTGCGCTCTACTGATCCCTGATAGCTCAACGGCAGAGCAGTCGACTGTTAATCGACAGGTTCTTGGTTCGAATCCAAGTCAGGGAGCGGCTCACTGGACCTATTCTCAGGCTCGACCTTTACTATGCCTCTTATGAACTTGATTCAAAGTTATGTGCGCACTGCCACCACATCCTGGAAAGGGCAAGCGCCAGCTCTTCAAATCATGCGCCTGTGGCTTGGAATCACATGGATTTATGCTGGATGGGATAAAGCCACGGATTCAGGTTTTCTAACTCCAGGCTCTTCTACCTATATCGGAACTGAGTTATCGGGATATTCAACTCAATCTCCCATGGGCTTTGCTTTTAACAAGTTAATTGAACATGCCAGTTTAGTAGGTGGATTTGTAATGATCTCTGAGTTTGCAATCGGACTTGCCACACTTGTCTGGGTTGCACCACGTTTGGCAGCGTTCGGAGGATTTTTAATGTCGCTAGGATTGTGGCTAGCTAGTAGTTTTCATGCTTCTCCATACTTTCTAGCCAGTGATACAGCATATGCAGTTTTGTGGTTGTCTTATTTATTACTCTTAGTCGGAAATGGCAAACGAAAGGTCTTAACTATGTCATTAGAGCGTCGTAGTGTCTTACGAGTTGGAATTACTGGAGCACTAGCTTTCGCATTTGCAGGAGCTGGAAAGCTGTTTGCTAAAGCTGCACCTGCAACTAGTAATGTGGCTGCAAATAATGGCACTAAGATTATTAAGTTAGCATCCCTGAAAGTTGGGGCCAATCGCAGTTTTGTTGCAAGTAATGGTGCACCAGCTATTCTTTTTAGAACAAAGACTGGCGTCTTTGCTTACTCAGCAATTTGCACACACCAGGGCTGCACAGTCTCCTACTCACCCTCGAGTAAAACTTTGAAATGTCCATGCCATGGAGCAGAGTTTGATCCTATTAACTCTGCAAAAGTTGTCACTGGTCCAGCGCAAAACCCTCTTGGCAAAGTGAAGGTGGCAATAAAAGGCGCTTGGGTAATTGAGGCGTAACGTCAGCGAAAGATTTTGGCGGTATTATTAAGACATGGCCCAATTTCGCCTTAGTATCTCTCTTCCTGATCGCCCTGGATCACTTGGTTTGCTGGCATCTGCTATTGGCGCTGCCGGCGGAGATATTCGCGGGTTAGTCGTCCTGAAATCTGAAGATGGTCGTGGGTATGACGACATAACAGTTGCTGTACCAGGCAACGACCCCACTGACTTACTTAATGTTTTAGGTGCAATTGGCGGCGTTGAAGTTGTTTCAATTACCCCCGTTGAATAATTTCTGCACCTTGGCTCGGAAGTGAAGTAAAAAAGCGAGGTGCTTTAAATCGATTATTAGCAAAAGCTTTTTCAACAGCTGCAATAGTTTCTGTGGTGCGTGAAGCACGAATGAGTGCAATCGCGCTTCCACCAAAGCCACCACCTACCATGCGCGCACCGAGTGCACCTGCAGCAATAGATGCATCCACAGCGCAATTGAGTTCTCGGCACGAGACGTTGTAGTCATCGCGAAGAGATATATGAGATTGATTGAGTAAATCACCAAGAGTTGCAAACTCCTTCTTCTCAAGAGCATCCACGGCATCCATCACACGCTTCATCTCAGTGACTGCATGTCGAGCTCTCATAAACTCAGTCTCGGAGAGCACCTTACGTGAAGACTCAAGTTGATTAAGTGAAAGCTCGCGCAAAGAGCCAATCCCCAATTTAGTGACAACAGATTCACATGATGAACGGCGTTCGGCGTAACCACCGTCGGTAAGTGAGTGGTGGGCTTGTGTGTCAATAATGAGAAGTTCAAGACCACTCGATGCTACATCAAATGCAATGTGTCTGGTTGATAGATCATGACAATCTAAGAGCAGAGCCGAACCTGAGTGGGCCATGAGCGAAACAGATTGATCCATAATTCCGCATGGCACACCAACATATTCATTTTCTGCCCTTTGAGTTAGGCGTGCTAAATCTTCCAATGAATTTCCTAAAGAAAAAAGATGATTGAGTGCAGTTGCAACACTGCATTCAAGGGCTGCAGATGACGATAGCCCTGCTCCTAGAGGAACATGACCATCAATCATGATGTCAACTCCTCTCGTGATTCCCAGTGACCAGATGACACCGAATGGATAGCGCTCCCATTCACCTTTAAGACCAGGCTTAATCGCATCCAAGTTCTGTTCTACTACTTTCTTTCTGCGCTGCATCGAGGTGATGCGCACTCTTCGATCATTGCGCACACGAATAGCGGCAAAGGTTCGATCATTAATAGCAAAAGGCAGGACAAAACCATCGCTGTAGTCGATGTGTTCTCCAATTAAGTTCACTCGACCTGGAGCTGCCGCAATGATTTCTGGGGCTGCACCATATGCTTGCACGAAGCTTTTATCAATATCTGACATCACTTGCCTAACTAAAAGATGCCAAAGTATCGGCAACCATTGATTCGATTCCTCTAGTTGGGACCCAGTCAAGTCTAGTTTTTGCTTTATTGATATCTGCAATTAAAACCGCAGGATCTCCGGCACGGCGGGGTGAATCCAGAGTCGGGATTGGATGACCAAGTGCTTTTGATGCAGCCGCAACAACTTCTCGTACTGAATATCCATCACCACTGCCCAGGTTATAGATCTCATGCACACCATCGTGAAGAGTTTCTAAAGCTCTGATGTGAGCATCGATTAAATCAACCACATGCACATAATCGCGCACACACGTCCCATCAGATGTTGGCCAATCGGTGCCAAAGATCTTTACTGGATTTTCTTGAGTGCTTCTTAGAACATTTGGAATCAAATGTGTCTCTGGGTTATGGCGTTCAGCCAACCAACCTCGCTTAGATTTAAGAGCACCTGCAACATTGAAATAGCGAAGTGATGCTGCAGCAATTCCTCTTGAGGCTGATTCTGCGGCAATCATCTGATCGATAGCTAGCTTTGTAGCGCCATAAGGATTGGTGGGGTTAGTGGGCGCGCTTTCAAGAATTGGGAGTTGTAGTGGTTGACCATAGGTTGCCGCAGATGATGAAAAGACCAACTTAGTGACACCACTTTTATGCATTTCATTGAGCAAATTACGTGTTCCATCAACATTGACCTGGTGATACAGATCAGGTTTTTCAACAGATTCGCCAACAAGTGATTTACCGGCAAAGTGCATGACTGCATCAACACCGACAAGGGCTTGGGCTAAATCACCGGAATTAAGAAGTGAGCCTTGGATAAAACTCACACCTGCAGGGGCTGTATCGGCATGGCCGGTGCTGCAATCATCCAGAATTGAAATGTTATAACCTTGTTCGAGCAAAATATCTACCGCCGTTGAACCAATATAACCCGTGCCACCTGTTACTAGAACCTGCATTACAAAACTACTTCACGCAGTTGCGCTGCTGATTGTTCCGGTCGCATATCCATGATGAATGCACCCATGGCAGATTCAGATCCAGCCAGATACTTTAATTTTCCAGGAGCGCGGCGCACGCTTGTGATTTGCCAGTGCAAGCGCAACACATCCCGGCCAACACGAACAGGCGCTTGGTGCCATGCGGCGATATATGCCATATCAATTCCAAAGACACCATCAAGGCGTTTCATAACTTCCAGTGCGATGGGAGCAAACGCATCCCTATCTTGATCGGTCAGACCAGTTAAGTCTGGAACAGGGTTAAGTGGTGCAACATGAATTTCAAATGGATAACGCGCCGCATAAGGCACAAATGCAATCCACCGATCATTGCGGGCGATGATGCGTTCTTCATCGCGAATTTCACGGGCAACCACTTCATCAAATAAAACTTTTCCTGTGGAATCTCTATATTTCTTTGCAGCAGCTAACATCTTTTCAACACGTGGGGGGATAAACGAATATGCATATATCTGACCATGGGGGTGGGTTAGAGTCACACCAATTTCTTCACCACGGTTTTCAAAAGGTGCGATGTGCTCGATAAAGCTCTCTTGAGAGAGTTCATCAGTGCGATCTATCCACGCTTCAAGAAGTACCCGCACACGACCAGGGGTTAAATCCTTAAATGCATTTCCATGTACTGCTGTGAAACAAACAACTTCACATTTACCAGCAGCAGTTCCTAAATCAGTATCTGGTCCGACTTGATCAGGTAGTGCCCAATCACCAACAGGAGGGCGCAGAGAAGGGGAGCGGTTGTCAAAAACAACTACTTCAAAATCTGATTCGGGAATCTCAGTTAGGAGTTCTCCATTTGTCGGACACAGCGGACAGAGTTCTTTGGGAGGCAAAAAGATTCGGCCTTGACGGTGAGAGGCCATTGCGATCCATTCATTGACCAAGGGATCGAGTCGAAGTTCTCCGATTGCTGGTTGTTCTTCTACGGCACGCGCATCTTGAGCACTTCGGTTTTGACCAGAAGTGTCGTAATAGCGAATGGTTCGGCCATCTGCCATCAGGCGATCATTTCGAAGGATGCCAGCGCTTAGTTTTTTACTCTGCTCCATAGTGTCGTTACTCTACCTTTGTGACCAAGCAAACTGCACTACTGAGCGCTCCAACTTCCTCGTTGCTTATCGAGGTAGTAAATGGAGCCTTAGTAATTGCCCATTGGGGAGCCCCTATTCTTGGCCAAAACCATGACATCGCAGCAGCTAGTCGTGTATCGATTGCAAATAGTTCTTGGGATGAAGTGCAAGTTCCAGGTTTGATGCGCGAGAGCGCACGTGGTTTCTTAGGACGGCCTTCACTTTCTGGTCACCGAAATGGAAAAGCTTGGTCTACTAAATTTGAAGTAACAGATTTTCATCATCAAGAAAATCACTGCGCAGTAACTCTTCGAGATTTTCATGCAGAGTTAGAAGTAATAGTGAGCTTTGATTTAGATTCTTTTGGTGTTCTCATTCAGAATGCCACAGTTAAAAACATTGGAAACTCTGACTATGTTCTTAATGAGTTTATTCATTGGTTGCCGTTGCCCCAAGAGGCAACCCAGACCTTAGATTTTGCAGGGCGTTGGTCAAATGAGCGTCAACCGCAACGCCGTGATATTCAAATTGGAACGTGGGTACGTGAATCCCGTGAGGGACGAAGCGGACATAATTTCTCAATTGCAGATATTGCGCTAACCCCCCACACTTCTTTCCAATCTGGTTGCGCATGGGCAACATCGATTGCCTGGAGTGGCAATTCTCATTATTTGGTTGAACGTGGTTTTGATGGCCAGAAGTCAATTGGTGCTGGTGAACTCTTACTTGCAGGTGAAGTCATTCTTAAGGCCGATGAGAGTTATCAAGCCCCAGCTCTCTATGCGGTGTTTTCAAATCAAGGGTTAGATGGCGTTAGCGCAGCTTTCCATTCACATCTTCGTGCACGTGAGATTCACCCAAAGCGCCCACGTCCACTGACTTTAAATATGTGGGAAGCGCTCTACTTTGATCATGATGAAACAAAGATAAGAGAACTTGTTGATGTTGCTGCCGAGATTGGTATTGAGCGCGTTGTTTTAGATGATGGATGGTTTCACTCCCGCCGCAATGATTGTGCGGGTTTAGGTGATTGGGTGATTGATCCTGCCGTGTGGCCACATGGATTAACACCAGTAATTGAATACATCAATAGCAAGGGAATTGAGTTTGGCCTGTGGTTTGAAGGCGAAATGGTTAGCCCGGACTCAGATTTATATCGTGCTCATCCTGAATGGATCTTGCATGAAGGTGATCGAACTCCACCGCTATGGCGCCACCAACTTGTTCTAGATCTAGGACATGAAGGTGCCTATAAGCATGTGCTAGAACAAACTTCTGCTGTCTTATCAGCTCACAATATTGTTTACATCAAATGGGATCATAACCGTGTCTTAGTTGATGCTGGGCATTTAGGTGCTGCAGGTGTTCACCGCCAAACACGTGCTATTTATCGTTTATTTGCAGAGTTAAAAAAGCGCCATCCAGGACTTGAAATTGAATCATGCGCATCTGGTGGAGCCCGTATTGATTTAGGTGTTATTGATTATGTGGATCGCTTCTGGACAAGTGATAACAATGATGCGCTCGAGCGCCAAACAATTCAGCGATGGACTACTCAAGTTATTCCACCAGAAATGCTCGGAACACACATTGGACCAACCCATGGGCACCAAACGGGGCGCACATTAGAACTTTCTATGCGGGCAACAACTGCACTCTTTGGGCATGCTGGAATTGAATGGGATATCACAGAAGCTACTGACCAAGAACGTGCAAACCTGGCAACGTGGGCGAAGTACTACAAAGATAATCGTGCCTTGTTACATAGCGGAAAGTCAGTTCGCGTTGATTATCCAGATGAGCATGGATACCTCTACGGCGTCATTTCTGCCGATACTAAGAAATCTATATACGCCTACGTTCAATTAACACCAACGGTCACAGTCCATCCATCACATCTTAAGTTTGTTGGATTAGATACAACTGCTTCTTATTCAATCAAAGCCGTTTATCCAGCTGGCACACCACGTTTCATGTTAATTTCCCCACCGATCTGGATGGATGGAATCACGATGTCAGGTTCAGCACTTGGAACAATTGGAGTTGCTGCGCCGATTCTTGCCCCAGCCAACGCAGTGCTGATCGAAATTACGAAAGTTTAATCCACCCAGTTCAACGTACGCTCAACTGCCATCTTCCACTTTTTATAGCCTGCTTCGCGCACATCTGACGTTGAAGTGGGTGACCAGCGGCGCGATTGTTGCCATTGTTTCTTCACTTCATCTTGTGAACTCCAGAAGCCAACAGCTAAACCAGCAGCATAAGCAGCACCTAAGGCAGTGGTCTCACCAATAAGTGGGCGAGTGATATCGATTCCCATAATGTCAGCCTGCATCTGCATGCACAAAGAGTTAGCGGTAATACCACCATCAACTCGCATTTCACTCATGGGAACTCCACTATCAGCAACCATGGCATCCATAACATCGCGTGTTTGATAACAAATAGCTTCAAGGGCTGCGCGTGCTAGGTGCGCCTTCGTTGCCGCCCGGGTTAAACCAACAATGGCACCCCGTGCATCACTTCTCCAATAAGGTGCAAAGAGACCTGAGAATGCAGGAACGAAATAAACTCCCGCAGTGTCGGTGACCGATGATGCAAGATTTTCAGTTTCAGCAGCGGTCGTAATGATTCCTAATTGATCCCGCAACCATTGAATGGCAGAGCCAGTAACGGCAACTGATCCCTCCAAAGCATAATGAGCAGGTTGGTTACCGAATTTAAAGCAGACCGTTGTAAGTAATCCATTTTTAGATCTCACAATATCTGTGCCAGTGTTGAGAAGTGCGAAGTTGCCAGTGCCATACGTTGTCTTAGATTCGCCGCGCTCAAAGCAAACCTGTCCAACCATGGCTGCCTGTTGATCTCCTAAAATTCCAGCGATTGGAATTGCAGTTCCAAATGGTCCGTGCGGATCGGTGTGCGCATAGATTTCAGATGAAGATCTAATCTCTGGAAGTAAAGAGCGTGAAACCCCAAAGATATCTAGAAGCTCTTGATCCCAATCGAGGGTTTCAAGGTTCATGAGCAAAGTTCGACTGGCATTTGTTACATCAGTAAGGTGGACACCACCACTAACACCACCTGAAAGATTCCATAGTAACCATGAATCAATTGTTCCCATACGCGCGTTTTCATTTTTTGCAGCAGGAATATTGCTTAGAAACCAGCTCATCTTGCTACCTGCAAAATAAGGAGCAATCGCTAAACCTGTCTTAAAGCGAACCTTCTCTCTTTGAGATTCAGTTAAGGTGGATAGAAAATCAGTGGTGCGAACGTCTTGCCACACAATGGCATTGGATAGAGGCTGCCCAGTTGTTACATCCCAAACAACGGTGGTTTCACGTTGATTGGTGATTCCAATGGCTGCTAAATCAGAACCTAATATGTCGGCCTGCTTGAGGGCTCCCGCGATTACTTCTTGTACCCGTTGCCAAATTTCAGCTGCATCATGCTCAACCCAGCCCGGGTGAGGCATTATTTGGCGATGTTCTAGTTGATGCTGGCCAATAACTTTGCCTGAGTGGTCAAAGATCATGAAGCGAGTACTTGAAGTTCCCTGATCCAAACTGCCGATATAAGTCACGAAGTGAAAACCTTTCACAATTAAGTTAGGCTTACTCTACCCAGATGCAATGGAGATGCAACGCTTATGTTCCTGTCACAACTAAGCCCGCAGCAGCGTGATAGCGCCCTCGCACAATTAGCGAGTGAATCTTTCGACATCGTGGTCATTGGCGGAGGAGTAACAGGGGTTGGTGCAGCCCTTGATGCAGCATCACGCGGCTTAAAAGTCGCTTTAATCGAATCTCAAGATTTAGCTTCGGGAACATCTAGCCGTTCCAGCAAACTCATTCACGGTGGATTGCGGTACCTAGAACAATATGACTTTAAATTAGTGCGTGAAGCCCTCCATGAGCGCGAACTTATGGTTTCTTCGCTCTCTCCACATTTAGTTAAACCAGTCGGATTTTTATTTCCGCTGACTGAGAAATTCAAAGAGCGAACATATGTTGGTGCAGGTCTTGCCCTTTATGATGCACTTCGTGGCTTTCAACGCGCTTTACCTTGGCACAAGCACATCGGCCAAAAACAGATTAATGAGATTGCCCCTTCACTGCGCCCAGATCTCATAACCGGTGCTATTAAGTATTTTGATGCTCAAGTAGATGATGCACGACACACCATGACAATTGCACGCACTGCAGCACGTCATGGAGCAGTTATTGCAACACGAGTTAGCGCGCAATCACTCTTGCGCGAAGGTAAGCGCGTTGTCGGAGTTAAAGCTAAAGATTTGGAATCTGGAAAGACTATTAATATCTCTGCAACAGCAACAGTGATGTGTGCTGGCGTTTGGAGTGATGAGCTGCATGCAAAATTTGAATT
This sequence comes from Actinomycetales bacterium, assembly GCA_018969355.1. Lineage (GTDB taxonomy): Bacteria > Actinomycetota > Actinomycetes > Nanopelagicales > Nanopelagicaceae > Planktophila. The sequence goes on along the minus strand of JAGWYO010000004.1, from coordinate 37,721 downwards.
AAAGCCAGGTTACGGTGTGACTATGAGCAAAGGTGTTCATATCGTTTTACCAGGCTCAGCAATTAAATCTAATGCTGGAATTATTCTCAAGACTCCTGTATCTGTCTTGTTTCTTATTCCTTGGGGAGATAAGTGGATTGTTGGAACGACCGATACTCCATACACGGGGGATCGGGCAGAACCTTTTGCTAGCCGTGAAGATGTGCAATACATTTTAGATCAAGCCAATCGTGTGTTGTCTCCTCAGTTAGATGTCTCCCAAATCATCGGCGTATATGCAGGTCTGCGGCCATTGGTGGCAAATATTAAGAGTTCAGTAACAACCAAGCTTTCACGTGAACACACAGTCGATCGTCCAGCATCTGGATTTGTGAGCATTGCTGGTGGTAAATACACCACTTATCGTGTGATGGCTAAAGATGTTATTGATCGCGCAGTGATAGAACTTCGTGCGATTAAACCTGAGTCGGTCACCGAGAAACTTCCATTAGTTGGTGCAGATGGTTACTTTGCATTAGTTCAACAAGTTGAGCGCTTGAGTGAGACTAGTGGCCTTGATATAGACACCATTACTCACTTGCTCAATCGCTATGGATCCATGATTAGTGAAGTTCTTGGCCTTATTGAGAAGAATCCATTGCTTGCAGGAAAAATTGACAAGGATTTGCACTATATAAAGGCTGAGATTGAGTATGCAGCAAGTCACGAAGGTGCAAGATCGGTCGATGATGTTATTTCACGCCGAACTCGTATTGCCTTTGAAGCAAGTGATCATGGCGTGCATTTAGCAGATGAAATAGCATCAATTATTGCTCCTGTACTTGGTTGGAGTGCAAAAGAGCGAAAAGCATCAGTGGATGCATATGAGGATTTAGTAGATCGTGAACTTGAAGCTCTCGATGAACTACTAGAAGCACAGGAAAGAGTTAATTCTTAATCTGATTTGCACAGCCATCAACTGAAGGTTTTTTGGTTGGCTTTACAGTTGGTGATGGCGTTGGTGATGGAGTTGGACCTTGGACCACTGTGAAAGTTACTGGTTGAGAACTCTGCGCATGTGTTTGTGAGACATCGGTGTAGACAATATTTGCGCTATAGGTTCCGGCGGGGACTTCCTTCAGCGCCAGTGTCCACTCACCACTGGTAGCCCGTAGAACAGTTTGAATTGGTTGAGTGGCCGGCGTGGTTGCAGCGTCAAATATGAGTTTGATGGAACCAGTAACAACAGGTGTTGAATCAGGCCGTGTAACTATTGCTTTGAAGGTAACTAATTTATTGGTTGTACTGGCAGATTGGGCATTAATTACCATTTGAGTTGGCTCATTATTTGGCATCAAATCAACTACAGCAGGTGTCCAACTGCCTTTTGAGAGATTTAGGAAATCAGATGGACTGCCTCTAAAGATGTTGAGATCTACTCGAGTTCCTGGAACACCGTATTTAGTTGCAATTCCGCATGATGTGTATTGCCAGATTGTCCATTGTGAATCACAGTTAGCGCCAGTCCATGAGTGCACAAAGCATCCACCGGCTTTGATACCCGGTTGGTTAATTGGATTAAATGGATCAATTGCATATTGAGCAAGCCACAGTGGATATTGGGATAGTTTTGTACTTTTATTCATTGAACTCTCGAGGAAGTTTGAAAAAGAGTAGAGAATTGGCGTTCGTCCAGTCTTTTCTTTAAGAATTCCTAGAAATGTTTCAGCCCATAAAGTGACTGCAGATCGGCTGGCATATTTCTGACAGGCACCTGAAGACGAGAGACGAACACATTTGTTTTCAAGATCTAAGGCATAGGGCAAGTCTTTTTCTGTGTACCCGCCAATGGAGGCTAACCTCCACAGTGCCTTTTGAGCTTGCGCTGTGGCATCACGAATAACTTCTTCTGGTTGGCTCACGTCAGGCAAAATCGCATAATGATAGAAACCGGTATAAAGTCCAGCAGCTTGAGCAGCAGCATGATCCATGACTAGATATTTGAGTGACAGGGCATCTGCATCATCTCTTGTGTCAGAGGCCTTTATCATGACAAAGCGAAGTCCAGATGCGTAAGCCACAGAAAAATCTATTGGTTTGTCATTTGGGTGTTGCCATCGGCTTATGTCGGCGCCATGAATACGAGCACCTGGGCCTAGAGGTTCAATAACTAATGCTGGATTTGAAGTAGAAATCTCTGGCAGTTTCTTAATTGTGATTGTGCGGATAGGGGAGTTTGTTATTTTGCCCGAGACTTTTACTTGCGCCCGATATTTAATGGGAAAATCAAATGAAGTTGCAACTGCAACAATCTTCCAGGTTCCAGCTCTTGTAGTCTTAGTAGCTAAACGAGTGGTTTTCCACGAACCTGAGCTGTTGCTCTGGATCTTTACACTTAACCCGGAGCGCGCTGGCTTTATTGTTCCGTAGAAGGTAACGAGTGATTCAGATGCCGATGGTGTTTGCCTCAGGGAAAGAGTAAGTGAACTAGTAGCTGCCTGGACATGTGGCAATTGCAGAGAAAATAAAGTTAGAGCAAATACTGCAACGATGGCCCGAATTCTCATATTTCACTAATTTCAACGGTGATAGCCAAGATAGATTCAATTGCCTGAATCAGAATCTGCTGGTGCCTCAAACGTGTTGGAGAGAATTCATGAGAGTGAGAGAGTTTGCGGACATCCGAAAAATCCAATGTGAGTATCTTGCCATCAAAATCTGCCAATCGAGCATCAAAGAATGCTAGCCATGAGATTCGATCAACTTCTAGAACTGCATCAAGAACTTCATTCCAACGGTTGCGGATATCTTGCAGCTCCATAGCCGCAAACTTTACCTATTAAAACAGTGGTATCAGTGATGTGGCGCGCCTAGCCATCGGTAATACTCACCAACTAACTGCACTCTCATATTCATATTGGTATCTGGCTGCACGTTTAATTCCTGGGCAACTCGTGAAATTACTTGCTCCACAGATTTTTCACTTACATAACGTGTGCGCCCAATCTGGGCATTGGTCATCCCACTCACAACTAATCGTAAAACTTCTACCTGTGTTTTGGTCAAGCGGGGCATCAAAGTCAGAACCCCTCTTTCTTCTACAACGTTGTTTCCATTTATCCACATCACGTTTTCTTTATCTTTTGCTGATGTCATTGATTCACTGATTGCGCTACATAAAACTGTGAGATCTGAGATTGATTTTTTCACTAAAATTTTTGCACCAACTGGGATGTCATTATTTGTTTCGCCCAATAATCTAAGGTCTAAACAATTATTCAAGATAACAATTCCAACACTTGGATTGATTTTGCGCATATTAATTGCGATACTTACTGAAGATATGCCTGCAATCTGCATATCTAGTATAATTACATCAGGTTGCAATCGCCTGAATAAATTAAGAGCCACACCCTCACTTCTAGCTTCTCCGATCACATCTATTTCATGCAAACGTAATGCAGCAACCAGTGTGGAAATTTCAAATACATCATCTATTACGATTAATACGCGCTCGTTCATGTCTATAAGGTTAACCTTAAGGTAGATAATTACTTAACATAGAAGAAGCTATTTAAGTAAATGAGAGATGGCACCAGATATGTGCGTTGTAATCATTTCTGCAGATATAGGGCCACCCCTAGAAGCATTCTTTGCAGCTTGTGCATGAATGTAAGCACCGGTTGCAGCAACATGTGCTAAGTGGTTATTGTCATTAAGAATTTCAATTGTATGAGTTGCAACGAGGGCACCAATAATTCCTGCGAGCACATCACCGCTTCCCGCAGTGGCAAGCCATGGAGTTGCAGCAGGTAGTTCGATGAGCAGATCATCATTTGCAACATATGTGACTGAACCTTTAAGTAAAACAGTTACACCTAGAGTGCGAGCTGCCTTACCGACCCATTTTTTAGGATCTGCTTCTATGGCCTCTATTGAAACCGGCACACCACGAGCTGTTAGAAGAGCAGAAAGTTCACCACTGTGCGGTGTTATGAGTGTCGGCTGTTCAAGTGAGCCAGTTAAGTACAGTGATCCAGCATCAAGAACAGTCGGAACACTTTGCTTACGAACTAATACAAACCAACGATGGCGCAGCCAAGTTGAAATATCTGAGTATTTGTTCGCTGCAATTCCAGAACCAACAAGCCACGCTGTTACTTTTCCAGGTTGCACAACACATGATGGAGTTGAGTGCAAAACCAAGTGAGCCAATCCTGATGAACTGTGGAAGCGAATCATTCCAATCCCAGTTGCAGCCGCAGCAGATGTTGTTAAAACAGCTGCGCCTGGGTATTGGGCAGAGCCAGTAATAACTCCAAGTACACCGCGAGAATACTTATGATCAAGTTCACTTGGAATGATGATGAATTGAGCTGCATCTTTAGCAGTCCACTTTTTGGCGTTTTTTGAATTTTGAGGCATAGGCAATTATCACACATAACAAATTGAGAGATAACTCTCAAGATATACGCGCTCAAAAATCTCCTGCGTCATGTATCACTCTATTTCTTCATACCTCAAAGATTAAAGAGAGTAATCTGAAAACGGTTAGGAGAGACATGAAAAAGTTACTTGTACTTGGTGGCGGGACAGCAGGAACTATTGTTGTCAACAAATTAGCTAGGAAATTGCCCAAAGATTCTTGGGAAATTACTATCGTAGATCAGGATTCGCAACACATATATCAGCCAGGTTTACTTTTGCTACCTTTTGGCACATATGAGCCCAAACAATTAGTTAAGAAACGTCAGAGCTATTTTCCACGCAATGTGAACTTCATTTCAGCAAGAGTTGAAAGAATCAACCCTGAAGATAAAAAGGTGTATTTAGAGGATTCTCGAATATTAGATTATGACTATCTTGTCATTGCATCTGGGACTACACCTCGTCCAGATCAAACACCAGGGATGAACGATCCTCGACTTTGGTATAAGAGTGTATTTGATTTCTATACGCTCGAGGGCTCCATCGCTCTACGTAATGCCCTCAAAGAGTTTACTGGCGGAAGGTTGATTGTTCACATCTCTGAGATGCCAATCAAATGCCCAGTTGCTCCACTTGAGTTCATATTCTTAGCTAATGCCTACTTTAAAAAGCGAGGTATTCGGGAGAAAGTAGAGCTCGTTTATGTAACACCTTTGGAAGGTGCATTTACTAAACCTGTAAGCTCCCAAGCACTAGGTGAGATGTTAGATCAACGAATGATTACCTTAGAGCCCGATTTTGTCATTGAACATATTGATGTTGAGACTAAGACATTGGTTTCAATGGATGAACGTGAAATTCCATTTGATTTACTTGTCACAATTCCAGTCAATATGGGCGCTGATTTTGTGGCTAGATCTGGATTAGGCGATGAACTCAATTACATTCCAGTGAGCAAGCGAACTTTCCTTTCTGAGAATTTTGACAGTATTTTCGTGCTAGGAGATGCTTCAAATATCCCTGCCTCTAAAGCAGGCTCAGTTGCCCACTTTGCAATAGATTTGTTCGCTGAAAATTTCGTTGAGTATGTTCAAGGTAAACCAATGAAACATGACTTTGATGGTCACGCGAACTGCTTTATCGAATCTGGAGACCGTAAAGCTTTACTTATTGATTTCAACTATGACGTTGAACCATTAACTGGTAAATTTCCAATACCAGTCATTGGTCCGCTCTCGCTTTTGAAAGAAAGCTATCTCAATCATTTAGGCAAATTAGCTTTCAGGTGGATTTATTGGAACATTTTGTTAAAAGGTCGCTATTTACCTATCCCATCCTTAATGTCAATGGCCGGAAAGGTTCAAGTATCAATAATGGAAAAGGAGAAGCAAGATGCCCACAATTGAAATTGCAGGTAAGCAAGTAACTGTTAATGATGAGGGATTCCTCACTGTTTATGACGAGTGGAGTGAAGATATTGCAAAGGTGCTAGCTGCCCAAGTTGATATAGAGCTTACACCGCGTCACTGGGAAGTGATCCATTTTTTGCGAGAAGATTTCAAAAAAGAGGGTGAATCTTCAACTTCTCGCCATACTCAAACTGTTGGTGGCTTTCCTATTAAGGAACAGTTTGTACTTTTTCCAAAAAAACCTGCAAAGAAAATGTCGTATATAGCTGGTCTACCAAAGCCTAAGGGCTGCGTCTAAAGGGGGATTGAAATGACTACACCTACAATAGTTCCAAATTTCGCAAGCGAAGATACTGGTCGCAAGTTGGCGATAATCTGCTCCAAAGGAAATTTAGATATGGCATACCCTGGTTTGATTTTAGGTAATGCCGCCCTCGGTGAAGGAGTTGAAACACATCTTTTTTTCACCTTCTGGGGTTTTGACATGATAATTAAATCAAGGATGAACGATCTTCAATTTTCACCAGCAGGAAATACTGCCATGCATTTACCAGGAACTAACGCACATATCCCTCAAGCAATTATGCCCGCACCTGGCATGACCGCCATGGCTACACATATGCTCAAGAAGCAGCTTGATGATCTCAAAATTCCAACTGTCCCAGATTTCCTAGAGCAAATCGTTGCTGCAGGTGGACATTTGTGGGCATGCAGATTGTCGGCAGATATGAACAATGTCTCTGAGAGCGATTTGCGAGATGATGTTGAAGGGATAATAAGTGCCTCAGATTTCATTGAAATGACTGAGGGTGCACAACTTCTCTTTATTTAGCCTCAATCTGATTAATTTGATTGTGCATGAATCGCTTTCTGTGATTGTGGGGCGGGTCGGGCTCGAACCGACGACGACAGAATTATGAGTTCTGGGCTCTAACCAACTGAGCTACCGCCCCCAAAACATCTTTGAGTGCATGCGTATGTTACGGGGCTAAATCTATAGTGGCAAAGATAAGGTCAGACTTATGAATCTGCGCCGTATTTCCACGCTCCTTGGCCTTGTGCTGGTAATACCCATCAGCAGCGCAAGCGCTGCACCTATTTATGTTTTTCCGGTGGCAGGTTGTGAAGTCAACTATGCCAAAGCCCACCATGATTATGCAGCCACAGATATTGTGGCCAAGAAGGGCTGCAAATTTGTTGCTCCAATTAATGGAGTTATAGATGAAGTCAATCGCATAGATAGTTGGAGCGGAAAAACCAATTTGGGTATCGATCGTGGCGGCCTCTATGTGTCAATTATTGGCGATGATGGTGTTCGCTATTACGGTTCACATCTTCAGACAATTCCAGCTAGCATTGAGCCAGGAGTATCAGTTTTAGCGGGTAGATTGCTAGGAAGCATTGGATCAACAGGAAGTGCCCGCGGAACTGCGCCGCATCTTCATTTTGGAATTTCATGGCCGACACCTCCTAATACTTGGTGGGTGCGCCGCGGGGAAATATTGCCATGGAAGTATTTAGATGCATGGAAGTCTGGTAAAGATTTATCACCTGTGAAAGAAGTCAACGCGCGCAAATTAAAAGTAGGTGAAATTCCACCGGTACCAAAAAAATAACCCCCACTGTTGCCAGTGAGGGCTATTTGTAAAGCGGTTTTAATTAGGCAGGATTAACTGCATCAGCCTGAGGACCCTTTGGACCCTGCACGACCTCAAATGAAACTGCCTGACCCTCTTCAAGGGACTTGTAACCGTTTCCTTGGATTGCTGAGTAGTGAACGAATACATCTTGTCCGCCACCATCAACTGCAATGAAACCGAAACCCTTTTCAGAGTTGAACCACTTAACTGTGCCTGTTGCCATGTTTTTACTTTTCCTTCGATATGTGGGTGTTCCGAGAAACCCTCGGATCACGGTCTTCCTCTTGCGCCAGCGATACCGAATATGTGTTACATGAAACGGGTACTGATTAAGCGTCCGACTGAGGTGAACTCTACCGCCTACTGAGCCGTATGCCTAAAGGGGGGTGGACAGTTTGAGCCTGCACGGTGTTCAATGAAGGCACTAGTAAGAGCAAATGCAGCTGGGGAAGGTCGCATTTAGCGCCCTTGCTAGGAGAAGATCATGCAACGTCTTATTACGCCTTCTGCCCAAATATCGGTGCGGGGCTTACTTACCATTCACTCAGCACCCTCTGCGCTGCGCCGACACATTGATTGGGCGATTCAAAATATCGTCGGAGCAGATGCTCAAGTGAACTGGCAGCCTCAAAGCTTGATGGTCGGCACCTTTAAAACCAAATGCCACTGGAGAGGTCGCGGCGGATCGGGTGCCGAGATTGCCAGCACATTACGAAGTTGGCATTACTTAAACTTCGAAGTTCTTGAGGAAAATGAAAATGGCGGCGAACTCTTTCGCTTCACACCAGAGCTTGGACTTCACAGAGCCGTCACAGATGTAAGTGGGGCAGTACTCCTGAATGAATATGTACTTAACACTGTGATTCAAAGCGCTTTCGATGATGATTCCATTAGGCAAGCACTAGAGCGGGCCATGGGCACTCCCTGGGATTTAGAGTTAGAAAAATTTAGGAGTGCTGGCATGGCCGAACCTGCTCGCTTGCATGCAATCTAGTCCGATAGAATAAAAACATGAGCCAACTCAATGAATCACCGATTATCACAGTAGAACGTCGCAAAGCAGTAACAATTATCGTTTCAGCGGTAATCGTTGCATTAGCGTTAGGCGTTGGATTAACTCAAGTGGGAACGGGTTTTGCAACTCGCGCAGGTAATGGAATAACTGTCACAGGATCGGCTAAGACAAGTGCGGTTGCAGATAATGCAGTGTGGACTCTATCTGTCAGCCTTTCATCACCGACTGTTGGGGCCGCAGTGAAAAAAGTAGAATCAGATGTTGCAGCTCTTTCCTCCTATTTAACTCAAGGTGGAATTGCAGCCGATGCACTCACCCTTGGCGCGGTATCCACATATGCCAATGAAGAGTACGTCAATGGTAATTCAACTGGACGCATACTTTCCTACCGTGCATCTCGCGATGTGACAGTGCGCACCAAGGATGTGCAGTTGGTGTCAAAGTTGAGCCAAGGTATTGGTACTTTGCTTGGAACTGGAATTAACGTTAATAACTACGGACCTCAGTACTACATTTCTAACTTACCAGAGCTTCGCCCGGAGTTAATGAGTGAAGCGATGAAGGATGCCAAAGTTCGCGCCGAGTCACTTACTAAAGCCGTAGGTGCTTCACTGGGATCTCTGGTTAATGTCAAAGCTGGCCCAATTCAAATTACAACCCCTGATTCAACGATGACTGCGGATTATGGTGCCTATGACACCAGCACAATTGAAAAGACTGTTAGCGCAACAGTCTCGGTCACTTTTAATACAAATTAAAGAGGAATATTGCCGTGTGAACCACGGCGATGAGGTGCCTCGGCAATAACTTTTGCTAACGCGCTTCGTGTTTTTGATGGCTCGATAATTTCATCTACCGCGCCTATTTCAACTGCACGTGCAACACCACCAGAAATCTTCTCATGCTCTGCGGCTAGCTCTAACTCCATAGCTTCACGTTGTTCGGCAGGAATATCGGCAAGTAATCGGCGATGTAGAACGCGAACTGCGGCAACGGCGCCCATCACTGACACTTCGGCTTGGGGCCAGGCAAAAACTCGAGTGGCTCCCAATGCTTTTGAATTCATTGCAACATAGGCACCGCCATATGCCCTGCGTGTAATAAGTGTTACGCGAGGGACAACTGCCTCACCAAATGCATGGAGCAGTTTTGCTCCCCGACGAACTGCGCCTTCCCATTCTTGACCTGCCCCTGGTAAAAACCCTTGAACATCAGCGATCACGATTAATGGAATCCCAAAAGCATCACAGGTGCGTACAAAGCGCGCAGCTTTTTCACCAGCGGCGGCATCTAAGACACCAGCGATATGTGCAGGATTGTTAGCTAGCACTCCAACTGTTGCCCCACCTAAGCGACCAATCATTGTTGTCATATTAGGTGCCCACATAGAAAGTAGTTCGATGTGTTCAGTCTCTTTATCCAAAATGGCATCAATTAATGGGTGCACCTCATAGGTGCGCACCTTTGCATCTGGAACGAAAACTGAAAGATCAATATCTTTCACATCGGCCTTCATGAAACCTTGATTGGCAAAGAGTGCAGTTAAATCACGAATATCGTCAATGGCTTCTTGTTCTGTAAGTGCGATGATATGTGCAAGACCGCTGTTTTTGCGATGCGCCTCAGGTCCACCCAATAGCGCCATATCTATATCTTCACCTGTAACGCTCTTTACTACTTCAGGGCCAGTGACAAAAATGCGCCCTTCGGGTGATAAAACCACAATGTCAGTTAATGCTGGGCCATAGGCACCACCGCCTGCAGTTGGACCAAGAACAAGTGATAACTGAGGAATGCGTCCACTTGCAGAGATCATGGATTGGAAAACTTCACCGAAGGCATCAAGGGAAGCAACACCATCACTTAATCGTGCACCACCTGAGTGCCAGATACCAATGATAGGAACTTGAGCACCCATCGCTGCTTTATAAGCGGTAACAATTACTTTTGAACCTTCAATACCCAACGCTCCACTTTTAACTGTGGCATCGGATGCAAAGACAATTACTTTATTTCCTTTGATATCACCTTTAACGGCAAGCATTCCGCAATCTGTGCGAGGGATGAGGAATTCATATTTTCCATCATCGAGTAAAGCTGCGATACGCTTCTCTGGATCGCGTGGGTCTAACTGCTGCGTTGACACTTATATGCTCTTAAATACCAATACGACGTTGTGGCCGCCGAAACCAAAAGAGTCATTAAGAGCTGCGATGTCACCGGCAGGTAGTGCTCGGGGCTTATCGCGAACAACGTCAACAGTGACGGCTGGATCTAAATCATCGATATTAATTGTTGGGGGAGCAAGGCGATCGTGCAAAGTCTTAACAATAAAGACAGATTCGATGGCACCAGCACCACCGAGTAAGTGCCCAGTCATTGATTTTGTTGCAGAGACTGCAACATGATCTGCATCTGCTCCAAGGGCTGCGCGCAAAGCATTGGCTTCGGCAATATCGCCAGCTGGCGTTGACGTGGCATGTGCATTCAAATGCACGATGTCTTTAGTGGTTAAACCTGAATCACGAAGTGCAAACTTAACGGCTCGCTGCACGCCAGCTCCATCTGGATCTGGAGCTGCAATGTGATAACCATCAGACGTTAAGCCTTGTCCTGCAATTTCGCAGTAAATCTTGGCACCACGGGCAAGAGCATGCTCATATTCTTCTAGAACTAAAATTCCGCCACCTTCACCTAAAACAAAGCCATCGCGGTTTACATCATAAGGACGAGAAGCTCGCTGTGGTTCATCATTTCTAGTCGATAAGGCTTTCATCGCAGCAAAACCTGACATCGGCATTGCGTGAATTGCAGCTTCTACACCGCCGCTGACAACAATGTCTGCGCGATCATTTCTAATCATCTCAAGGGCATAACCAATGGCTTCAGCACCTGAAGCACAGGCACTTACCGGAGTGTGAACACCCGCGCGAGCTTGCACTTCAAGACCAACATTTGCTGCAGGACCATTGGGCATCAACATAGGAACGGTGTGTGGACTTACAAGGCGTGCACCCTTTTCACGCAAAATGTCATATTGATCAAGCAGAGTTGTTACACCGCCAATACCTGATGCAATAACAACGCCAAGACGCTCTTTATCTACATCAGGTGAACCAGCATCTTTCCATGCTTCACGCGATGCAATCATTGCAAATTGTTCGGATCTATCTAGACGCCGAAGTTCAACGCGCTCCATCTGCTCAGATGGTTCAACAGCTACTCGAGCGGCAAAGTGAACGGGAAGAGTGTGCGCCCATTCCTCAGTCAGGTTTCGAACACCGCTTGTGCCTGCAAGTAGGGCTGACCACGATGTTGTTACATCCCCACCAAGAGGAGTTGTGGCACCAAGTCCGGTGACAACAACGCGGCGACGAGACATGAAAGGTGAGTTCTTACTACTTACTTAGCTGCGTTAACAATGAAATTAACTGCATCGCCAACTGTGACGAGATCAGTTACTGCCTCATCAGGAATTTTCACGCCAAAGCGCTCTTCTGCAGCAACTACAACTTCAACCATGCTCAAGGAATCCACTTCTAGATCCTCAGTGAAGTTCTTATCAAGTTCAATTGATGCAGCTGGAATACCGGCTACTTCTTCAACGATCTCTTTAAGTCCTGCAAGTACATCTGCTTGTGCAAGTGCCATGTGATGTGTTCCTTTTCTTAAGCGATTAGTTCAATGGTTCAACAGGTGGTAATTGTCTATGACAAGAGTGCTTACTTACGAGTATTGACAGGCGTAAGTGTCATAAATCTCAGGGTGTAGGCGGAAGCTGCACGACTTGCCCCGCATAAACCAGGCCAGCCCCATAGCCAATGAGCAATGCTAATTTGCCGTGCATCTGGGGATGTTTTTCAAGCAAAATATCCATCGCAAGCGGAATGGATGCTGCAGAAGTATTTCCATTTACGCGAATATCATCAGCAACTAAAACTGTGTCCGGTAACTTCATTTCCTTCACCATGGTTTCAATGATGCGAATATTTGCTTGGTGCGGGATAAATACATCAAGATCATTAACACTTAACCCTGCTGACTCCAACGCCTTGAGCCCAACTTTGCTCATAGAATACACAGCCCAACGAAAAACAGTTTGACCTTGCTGTGAAATATTTGGCCATCCTAATTGTGCCACGCCTTTATCAGGGGAATTTCTAAACTCTGTGTATGCAGGATTCAATGTAATTGCATCGCGTGAATCTGCATCAGAGCCCCAAATCGTTGGTCCGATTTTTGCTTCTGTACTTTGTCCTATTACAACTGCTCCTGCACCATCAGCAAATATAAAAGCAGTTGCCCGATCATCTGGGTCAGTGAAGTCGGAAAGCTTTTCAACGCCAACGACTAAGACATTTTTCGATGTCCCACCGCGCACCAAATCACTGGCCATGCCAACTCCGTAACAAAAGCCAGCACACGCTGCACTGATATCAAAAGCTGCAGCTTTTGGATTACCAAGTTCATTAATCAGTTCAGTTGCAGCACTAGGTGCCTGGTAGGGATAAGAGATAGTAGAAAGAATCAACGTGTCGATATCGGCCATAGTGAGGTTGGCTCGCTTGAGCGCACTCTCACATGCAGCCTTGGCCATGGTGATGACAGTTTCATCAGGGCCAGCAAAGCGGCGTGATTCAATTCCTGTACGCTGCTGAATCCATTCATCACTTGATTCAATACGATCAACAATTTCAGAGTTAGGCACTAAACGCTTAGGGCGATAGGAGCCAACAGAGAGAATGGCACTATTGGTCGTTGGTGATGTCTTGATCATCATGCGTGCCTTCCTGCGAATTCCTTAGCAGCTGATATGTCATCTGCACTCTTGAGGGCGAATGTTTCGATCTCCGGAGCCGCGCGCTTGAGTAAGCCAACCAGAGTTCCGGCCGGTGGCAATTCAATGACACCCGTAACTCCTAAGTTTTTAAGTCTTTGCATACATAAATCCCAGCGCACTGGATTTGCAATCTGATTAACGATACGTGTGAGCACTTCGCCGCCATCACTCACAACTTCACCATCTTTATTAGAAATGACTGAGATTGTCGCTGGGGTAGTTGGAATGGTCGCAGCAAATGTGCGCAAAGGCTCAACGGCAGGTGCCATAAAATTCGTGTGAAAAGCGCCGGCAACTGCTAACGCGCGAACTCGAGCACCCTCAGGTGGGTTTTCAGATAGGGCGGTGAGTGCTGCTAAGTCACCGGCTGCAACAATCTGTCCGCCACCATTATCGTTTGCAGCTACAAGTTTAAGGTCTTCTATTTTTTTCAAAACAACGTCGCGATCCCCACCCAATACCGCCGACATTCCAGCGGGAGAGAGCGCTGCAGCTTTTGCCATCTCTAATCCACGTGCTCGCACTAAACGCAATGCATCTTCATCACAGATTGCACCGCTAATAGCCGCCGCTGCAAGTTCACCAACTGAGTGACCTGATGTGTAACCACAATTCTCAACGCCAAGTGCGTGTGCTCCCAATAAAGATGTGGCAACAATCAGTGGTTGGGCATTGGCTGTGTCTTTGATTTCATCAGCATCTGCTTGTGTACCAAGTTCAATTAAATCCACATCAATTCGCCTTGACCACTGTGATAGAAGTTGATGAAATACTGGATTTCTCACCCAAGAATTCAACATTCCTGGAGTTTGAGAACCCTGTCCCGGAGCAATAATTGCTAACACATTTATTACTGTACTCGAATGTTAGTACTACTACCTAGTACGAGTAACTAGCCAGACTTGCGCACTATGTTGTGCAACAGTGATTTTTGCTTGCGGTGCTGCAATTGCAGGCTCATAGGTTGCAACAACTTTGGAGGCATCAAAGATACATCGGAAAGCTTCACCCCACCTTTGATCAGGTAATGTGAAAACGGTTTCAGCATTAGAAGAATTCATGAGAAGAAGCAGACCTCGGTTTGAATCAGCTTCAACGAAAACAGTCAGACTACGTTTTTCTTCATCCTGCCAATGATTATCGCCCATCTCATGCCCACCTAATGAAAACCAAGCGATATCTTTACGCTTTGTTCCTTGATCAACGATTCCGGTAAAAAACTCAGATGCAACATCGGCTAAATAGGTTGCACGAATCTTTGCTAACTCTTGGAGCGCAGCCAAAATATCTTTACTTTGTTCATTCAAATCCCAAGGCAAGGCCCAGCCACCACCCAGAGTTGCTTCGCTTTCATCTTGAAAATCTATTGGTAATGAGTAGCCGTTGTTTGAACCGTTTTGTGTGCGACTAACTTCATCGCCCATATTGAGCATGGGAACACCGGATGAGAGCATCAAAGTAGCAAGCATCGATTTCTTGAGCCAATGCCTAATTGTGTTCACGCCTAAATCATCTGTTTCACCTTCAATACCAACGTTCCATGATCTATTGGTATCACTTCCATCGGCATTGTTTTCTAAGTTCGCATTATTGTGTTTGTTGTTATACATGACCATGTCATGCAGGGTGAATCCATCATGGGCTGCAATGAAGTTGATGGATGAAGTTGGACCGCGGTAATAGAAGATTGAGCTGGATCCACTGATACTGCTAGCAATATCTGCTACACCTTCGCCATACCCTCGCGCTAAATCTCCGAGCCAGAATTGGCGCACTGAATCGCGATAAGCATCATTCCATTCACGCCATGGATGCGGGAAGTCACCGAGTGAGTAGCGGGAGATATCCCACGGCTCTGCAATCATCTTGAGGTTTCGCAGAACTGAGTCAGACTCAATGGCAGACATGAGTGATGAATTAAAAGCGCTCTTGCTTGTGAAGAGAGCGGTAGCTAAATCAAAGCGAAAACCATCCACACCAATTACTTCTACCCACCAGCGCAGTGAGTCAATGATTTGTCGAACAGAGTGGGGATTACTTGCTGCAAAAGTATTTCCACAGCCAGTGACATCTATGTAATTTCCATTGGCATCTTGGCGATAGTAAGCCTTGTTATCTATTCCCTTATAGGAAAGAGTCGGCCCACCTACTCCACCCTCAGCGGTGTGGTTATAAACAACATCTAAAATTACTTCGATGCCTGCGTTGTGGAGTTGATCAACTGCTACCTGCAGTTCTGAAATGGGATCACTAGTTGATGCGTAGTTAGCATTAGGTGCACTAAATGCTACAGAGTTATATCCCCAATAGTTTTTTCTACCTCGTGCATAAATGCCAGGCTCAGTAACCGATGCTGCTATTGGTAAAAGCTCTAGCGCAGTTATTCCAATTGATTTCAAATGTGCAATCGTTGAAGGATGACCAAGAGCTTTATAAGTGCCCCGCTCATTTTCAGGGATATCTAGATTCTTGGCTGTGAGGCCTTGCACGTGTGCTTCATAAATTATTGTTTTTGCCCAGGGCACTAGTGGGCGATTGATCTGGCGAGGGCGATGATCAGTAACAACGCTATAGGGAAGCTTTCCTGCACTATCGCGATCATCGCGAATAGTTAGATCACCATTTCCCACACCATCGGTTGCAACATGGCCATAGATTTCAGGGACATAGTGAAGGTGACCATCAAGTGAGTGCGCATAGGGATCAATCAAAAGTTTAGAAGCGTTAAAGCGAACGCCATGTTCTGGTTGCCATGGTCCATAGACACGGTAGCCATATCGCTGACCCGGGCGCACGCCTGCTAAATAGCCATGCCAAATCGGTCCATTGCGATGTGCCATTGCAAAACGGGTTTCAACTAACGTGCCATTGACTTCGTTAAATAGGCACAGCTCAACTGCATCGGCGGCATTGGACCAGATGGCAAAATTTGTCCCACCTTCAGTGACAGTGGCACCAAGGGTTCGGGGATCAGCAGGAAGCACGGCGCAATAATGCCGTTAAAAGTGCGGCCGTGGGTTACGACACCCGCTCCTCAAAAACTTCGAGTAAGCCTGCTTCGCGATGATTGACAAATTCTGGGAAGTAAATCACAGCAGCCTTCTGCGAGTTTGGTTTCAAAAGCCTTCGCAAGTGTTCACACACAATCAAATAGAGTGCCGCAGGTAGCAGATCGACTGAACGCTTAAGAAACCACGGAGTGCCATTTTTAAGCATCCACCTCATGGATTCCACTCTAGGTTTTTTCACAATTGGATCAAGCTCAATTGGCGATATATCCCATCGTTTACTTAAGATTTCACGAAAGTGATGGGCAAGCAATTGATGTCCAAACTTGGATGGGTGCATACGATCAATGTGCCAAACTTTTCTTTCATAGATACCTTCGAGCTCACGGGTTCGGAGGATTTCGGTTCCGAATTCAGCAGCAATTGCCTGAGTAACTTGATTAACAGCGTTAATGCGGCGGCGTAATACGGCGCCCAGGGTTTTGGGCAAAGGGACAACCAATGTGGGATCGTGTAATTGCAAGAGTAGAACTTCAGAGCCAAGGGCTTTGAGTTGCTTAATAGTGCTGCGTAGATTGTGATGTAAATTCTCTGGTGAAAAACCGTTTCTTAAAGCATCGTTGCCGCCAACAATTACTGCTGTTATCGAGGGTGAATGGATAATCGCTTTAGGGAGTTGTTCATGGAGAATTTCATCTGATTTGGCACCAGGACGCGAAAGATTGACATAGACCAGAGGTTCTTTGAAGTTTTTAGCTAAGTAGTAACTCCAACCTCTAGAAATCCCATTGCTATCGGTGTCACCGACGCCTGATGCGGCGCTATCTCCCAAGACTGCGAAGGTTGCGACGCGCTCCACTTATGCCACCTGCAACTTTCTTTTAACTTCTTGGCTTTCACCATGAAGCTTGAGCATCAAAGACAACGTTGCGCTCCACGGAAAGTTCTCTGCTTGATGGAAACAGCGCTGAGGCAAATTGGGATCATGTCGCATTTCAAGCACGCGCTCAATTGCGTTTGCAAATTCATGTCCAGTATTGCCTGCAACGGCTCCAACTGGTTCAGAAGTATTAATGAGAAGGAATTCACCCACTGCACTTGTATTGGATGCAACTACGGGTGTCCCAGCAGCCAGTGATTCAAGGGCTGCTAAACAGAAAGTTTCAATGGGACCAGGTGCAAGTGAAACATCTGCAGTTGCCAAAATTTCAGCAAGGCGCTCGCGATCTGCGATATAGCCAAGAAAAGTGACGGGAAGATTCTTACTCTTCTCGCGCAAATCCACATACATGGGGCCAATGCCTACGTATATTAAGCGGGCTTTAATGCCGCGGTCCAATAATATTTTAAGAGCTTCAATAGAACGTGCTGGATGTTTTTCCCGGGACATGCGGCCGCAGTGAACTAGTAGAACTTCAGCGCCTTGCAATAAATCATGGCGGAATTCCTCATTACGCAAATATGGCGAGAACTTATCTAAATCAACACCCAGCGGAACTCTCACAAGATTCGTAGTTTTAATCTCCTCAAATTCTTTTGATGCAAATTCAGTTGTGGTAATTACATGCTTAAAGCGCGATGAAAGTCTGCGATTATGCCAGTCCACGATGCGCTTGAGGGAAAAAGGGAAGTAGTTCTTTGCTAATCCACTTAGAGTCTCATGGCTAAAAACTACCGCAGGGATATGCCGCGCACCCGCCCAAGCGCCAATTTTTGAGAGAGTGAAACGATCAGATATCTCTAATACATCTGGTTTAAGTGTGATCAGAAGTTTCTTGACATCGCGATTATTGCGAATGATGCGATAGCCACCACTAAAGGGGATTTCAATAGAGGGCATCGTAATTTTGGTGCCACTTGTTGACTCTTCACAGTAGAAACCTGTTCCAGGAACGATGTAGGTAAATGAATGACCTCGGGCAATATATCCGGTACCTAATTGATGAAGGGTTGTTTTAATTCCACCAGATTTTGGGCCGTAGAAATTGGCGATGTGGACAATCCTCATGCGACATTCTCCTTGACTTTTAGCTCTGACATCTGTATCAATTCTTTGTAGTGATTCATGAGCTGCGAATTAACAAGGTCCCAAGAGTTATCAATTACTGATGCACGCGCACGTTCTTGCAAAACAGCCGGCTCATGTTTATTCAGGAGGTTATTAACATTGTGATTAAGTGCCACAGAGTCTGAAGTATTAATCAGATATCCTGTCCAGCCATGCTTGACCAGATCAAGTGGGCCACCAGAGTTGGGTGCAATTACTGGGACACCTGAGGCAAGTGCTTCTTGAATGGATTGACAGAAAGTCTCATGTGCACCGGTGTGAACGAAGATATCTAGGGATGCGTAATAACGAGCTAGATTCTCACCACTGTGATAGCCAACAAAGCGAGCATTAGGCAACTGCTTTTCTAGGCGAGAACGCGCTGGACCCTCACCAACAATTACTAACTGAATATCATCTCGCATATCCAGGACTTTAAGATCGTCAATTCGCTTTTCATTTGCAAGGCGCCCAACGTAACCAATGATCTTGCGATCAGGTCTTGCACCTAGAAGCTCACATCTGAGATCAATATCGCGCTTTATTGGAGAAAACTTCGATGTATCTACTCCGCGTTTCCATAAGTGAACATTGTTCACCCCGCTTTGCTTTAAATCCTCACAAGACCATGTGGATGGAGCCAATGTGCGATCACTAGAGGAGTGAATCTTGGCCACCCACTTCTTGAGTGAGTTATGTGCAATAGTTAAACCATAGTGACGTGCAAACCCTGCTATATCGGTTTGATAGATGGATAAAGTTGGTATGGTGAGATTTTGAGCAATTTTGGCGGCATATTTGCCCAAGAATATTGGTGATGCTAAATGAATGACATCGGGTGCAAAGCCATCAATTAATGGCTCTAATGCTCTTTGGGGAAAGCCCAGAGGAATCATTCCTTTCAATTCAAAACTAGGGACTCGTTTAATACGAAAGCCTGAGTATTCGCGGGGGGCATCGATACTTTCAGGTGCTATGACTAAAGCTTCATGGCCTTGGCTTTCAAGATGTTCAAGAACTCTCAAGACAGAGTTAGTGACACCGTTGATCTGAGGTAAAAACGACTCAGTCACGATTGCAATGCGCATCTTCTGGCTCATAGGCCTAAGGCTCGATTGCCGCTAAAGACTCAAGTAGTACTTGAGGTTACGTGTTGGCAAATCATGCGTGAAATCTCAGGAGAAGAATGGCCTTTCTGGTTACTGGCCAGTAACCTTGCCTCTATGAAAATCGCCGTCTGCATCAAACAGGTCCCAGATTCATGGGCTGAAAAGAAGATGGTTGGTGGATTACTCGATCGCGCCAATGTCGATGCAGTTCTTAATGATCTAGATGAGTATGCCGTTGAAGAAGCACTTCGGATTGCAGAAGCACATGGCGGCAATGAAGAGGGCTCGGCCAACACAGTCACAGTTATTTCAATGGGACCAGAGCGCGCAACTGAAGCTGTGCGAAAGGCCCTATCTATGGGTGCAAATGATGCGATTTTGATTAGTGATGCTGTTCTAGTTGGGGCAGATGCCGTTGTTACCGCTGAAGTTTTAGCCAATGTCATCTTCAAAGGTGAGTATGACCTTGTTATCTGTGGAACTGAATCAACAGATGCTCGTATGAGCGTGGTTCCAGCGATGATGAGTGAGAAGCTGGGATGTGCTCAATTAACTTTTGCCTCCAAAGTCACAGTAGATCCAAGCGCCAAAAAGGTCTTGATTACACGAGTTACTGAAGCTGGTGTTGATGAAGTCCATGGAGAGTTTCCTTGCGTAATCAGCGTTGTTGAAAAGATTAATGAACCTCGCTACCCATCCTTTAAAGGCATTATGGCTGCGAAGAAAAAAACAATTGATATTCGTGACTTTGCTAGTACAGGTGCAGAGTTTACAAAGTCATGGTCTGCAGTCATTGATGCAGCTCCTCGTCCACCGCGTGCTGCAGGTGTTGTTATCACCGATGATGGCTCAGCTGGGCAAAAAATTGTTGATTTCTTGAGTGAGAAGAAGTTGATATGAGCACAGTGTTAATTCTGGCAGATTTTGTTGGCGAAAAGGCGACTAAAGCAACGGTTGAAATAGCAACTGCTGGCGCAGGCATTGGTGAAGTAACTGCATTAGTTTTAGCTCCTGTTGGAAAAGGCGCAGCTTATAGCGCCTCAATTAATCAGGGTCCTGTATCAAAAGTATTAGTGATTGAATCAGATGATTTTACAAAGCATGGAGTTGCAGCTTGCGCAGATGCGCTCGCACATGTCATCGGGCAAACCACGCCATCGGCCGTTCTAGTTGTTTCACATGCCTTTGGCAAGGAAGTTGCTGGGCGTGTGGCCATGAAGCTCAAGATTGGCATCATTACTGATGCTGTAGAAGTTGCTGCAGATTGCACGGCAACTCAATTAGTTTTTGGAGGATCCACAACTGTGCACTCTAAGGTTCCTGCCGGGATGGCGCTAATTACAGTTCGCCCAAACACCATCACTGCAAACTTTGCGCCGGCTACGCCTTCAATTGAAAACACAAATGCGCCAATCTCTGATTGCTCTAAAAAAGCAACAATTACTTCCTCGCAACCTCCAGTTAAGGGCGGTCGTCCGGAGTTAACTGAAGCCAATATTGTTGTTTCAGGTGGCCGTGGAACAAATGGAGATTTTGCAACAGTGGAAGCATTTGCAGATTCTCTGGGAGCAGCAGTGGGTGCATCACGGGCAGCAACAGATGCTGGTTGGTATCCACATTCCCATCAAGTTGGTCAGACTGGAAAAACTGTCAGCCCACAGCTCTATGTTGCTTGCGGAATTTCAGGGGCAATTCAGCACCGTGCTGGAATGCAAACAAGCAAGAACATCGTGGTGGTGAATAAAGATCCAGAAGCCCCGCTCTTTGAATTAGCTGATTTTGGTGTTGTGGGCGATCTCTTTGCCGTGCTACCTCCTGCCACTGAAGGCGTTAAAGCCCGCAAAGCCTAAGATTGGACGTATGTCCTCTCTCTACCTAGACCATGCGGCCACAACGCCGATGGTTGAAGAAGCGTTAATTGCTATGACTGCGCAGTTAGCACGCTTAGGTAATCCTTCAAGTCTTCATACACATGGACGTGCAACCAGAAGAACTCTAGAAGATGCACGCGAAGTTATTGCTAAAGAAGTGGGTTGCTTGCCTAGTGAAGTCATTTTCACAGCCTCAGGCACTGAAGCAAATAACACAGCACTGAAAGGACTGTATTGGCAGGGTCGGGATAAGGGTAAGCACGTTGTGGTTATTAGTTCTATCGAACACCATGCAATTGTGGATCCAGCACATTGGTTAGCCGAGCACGAAGGTGCTGAAGTTATCCAGATTCCAGTAAATGCTGATGGCGTTATAGATCTTGAGTTCTTGACTCAGTTAGTTACTACTCGAGGAAATGAAATAGCTCTCATTAGTGTCATGCACGCAAATAATGAAACTGGAGTTATTCAACCAATTCCAAAAGTTGTTGACATTGCTGGAGAGATTCCGGTGCACACAGATGCCGCACAAAGCTTTAAGAAGATTCCATTGTCTTTTGCAGATCTTGGTGTATATGCGATGTCATTGAGTGCCCACAAGATGGGAGGCCCGTTGGGGATTGGCGCCCTTGTTTTGCGCAGAGCAGTTGAAATTCCAGCCTTGCTGCATGGTGGGGGACAAGAGCGAGAAATTAGAAGTGGCACGTTAAATGCACCAGCAATTGTCGCTTTTGCTGCAGCTGCTAAAAGCAAGTATTACGATTCTGCGAAAGTAAGTGAATTAAGAGACTCTTTCATTGCAGGTATTACCTCTGCTCTGCCTGAAGTTATTGTCAACGGATTAAAAGCTGATCGCTTACCTGGAATCGTCAATGTTACTTTTCCTGGAACACAAAGTGACACTTTGCTTCTGCTCATGGATGCACAAAACATCTCCTGTTCAACTGGGTCAGCATGTAGCGCTGGAGTTCATGAAGCTAGCCATGTGCTCCTTGCTATGGGACACAATGAAGTGAGCGCACAGTCTTCATTGCGCTTTTCTTTCGGTGCAACCAGCACTCATGCAGATGTGGATTTGGCATTGTCAGTGCTGCCTGATGTGATTACTCGTGGAAGGGCGGCAAATCTTTCATGAAGTTAATTGCAGCGATGAGCGGTGGCGTTGATTCAGCAGTGGCTGCTGCCCGCGCAGTTGATGCAGGTCATGATGTTATCGGTGTGCATTTAGCGCTCTCTTCCAATCCACAAAAATATCGCTCAGGTGCACGAGGATGTTGCACCATTGAAGATTCACATGATGCTCGTCGAGCCGCAGATGTGATTGGAATTCCTTTTTATATCTGGGACATGGCAGAAGAGTTTCATGATGGTGTTGTTGAAGATTTCTTGGCTGAGTATGCAGCTGGCCGCACACCTAATCCATGCCTGCGTTGTAATGAAAAGATCAAATTTGCTGCAGTCCTAGATCGTGCACGCGCTATGGGCTTTGATGGTGTTGTTACAGGTCACTATGCACGAACACAGATATCTGATTCTGGAAAAACACTACACCGAGCAGTTGATCACTCTAAAGATCAATCGTATGTTCTTTCAGTCTTAACAGTTGAACAAATTGAAGGTGCAATTTTTCCACTGGGAGACACAACTAAAGTTGATATCCGCAAAGAGGCAGAGGCGCGTGGATTAGCTGTTGCACAAAAGCCAGACAGTCACGATATTTGCTTTGTTCCCTCCGGTGATAACGCAGGATGGTTGCGTGATCGTTTGGGAAGTGAAGTTGGCCCAATCGTGGATCACAATGGCGTTAAAATCGGTGAGCACAAAGGTGCATACACATACACGATTGGTCAACGCAAAGGTTTAGGCCTTACCGTCCCAACTGCAGATGGTTCACCACGATTTGTGTTAAAGATTGAACCAGTAAGCAACACTGTTGTCGTTGGAGCCCGTGAAGATTTAGCGGTATCAACTATGCGTGGAGAGCGAGCAGTGTGGTGTGGACCTGCTGTTACAGCACAACCACAGCGCGGTTTTGTTCAAGTACGTGCGCATGGTGCAGCACTTACCTGTACATATTTCTTTGATGGGAGATTGCTGACGGCTCAATTAGATCAACCTCTCTTAGGCTTAGCAACTGGCCAAGCAATGGTTATTTATGATGGTGATCGCGTTGTTGGATCAGCCACAATTTGTGAGACTGAGTAATGAGTAATCAAGCCCGGCACCGCATGAGTGAACTCATGGCGCAAATCCGTGATCATCAATTCAAATACTATGTATTAGATGCACCAACAGTTACCGATGCTGAATTTGATGGATTGCTCAAGGAGTTAACTGCCCTAGAAGCTAAACACCCTGAGCTACGTGAGGCAGATTCACCTACGCAGCATGTTGGCGGCGGTTTTGCCACTCAATTTGAACAACGTGATCACATTGAAAAGATGATGAGTTTAGATAACGTCTTTGACAGCGATGAGCTCTCATCATGGTTTGATCGTGTTGAAAAGGAAGTTCCAAAGCCTTCGTACTTGTGTGAACTTAAAGTCGATGGTTTGGCAATTAACTTGATTTATGAAAAAGGTCAGTTGGTACGAGGGCTTACGCGTGGCAATGGTGTTACAGGTGAAGACGTGACGCTAAATGTTAAAACAATCAAGAATCTGCCTCATGTTCTCAAAGGCGAGAAGCTTCCAGATTTGATTGAAGTGCGCGGGGAAGTTTACTTTCCCATCGCAGCTTTTCAGGAGCTCAATGAATCGCTAGAGGAATCAGGTAAGGCTCTCTTTGCTAATCCACGTAACGGTGCTGCAGGATCTTTGCGCCAAAAAGATCCACGGGTTACTGCCTCTCGCCCACTTTCTGTTGTCGTTCATGGCGTTGGAGCAAGGGATGGGATTTCATTTGATTCTCAAAGTGATGCCTATGAAGTTTTGGCATCCCTAGGTTTACCTACCAGTCATCGCTTCAAAGTGTGTAAGAGCCGTACTGACGTTGAGAAATTCGTTCAATTCTACGAGGAGCACCGCCATGATGTTGAGCATGAAATAGATGGAGTAGTAATTAAGGTTAATTCATTGAGTGAGCAGGCGCAGTTAGGCTTCACATCCCGTGCACCTAAGTGGGCTATTGCATTTAAATATCCGCCAGAAGAAGTCACGACAAAACTCCTTGATATAAGGGTGAGTATTGGCCGCACGGGCCGCGTAACTCCTTTTGCTTTTATGGAGCCAGTTAAAGTTGCAGGCTCAACAGTAACGAATGCAACACTGCACAACGCCGAAGAAATTGTTCGTAAAGGCGTCCTCATTGGTGACGTAGTTGTAATTCGCAAAGCTGGCGATGTCATTCCTGAAGTCTTAGGAGCCGTAATTGAACGTCGCACTGGTAGTGAGCGCGCATTTGTCATGCCAACAAAGTGTCCAGAGTGCGGGTCAAAGCTGCGAGCGATATCTGAGGCCGATGTTGATATTCGCTGCCCCAACACACAAAAATGTCCTGCTCAACTACGTGAGCGCATTTACTACATTGGATCTCGTGCAGCGCTAGATATTGATGTCTTGGGCTATGAAGCAGCCGTTGCTTTACTTGAATCCAAGATAATTGTGGATGAGTCAGATCTTTTTGATCTCAATGAGGAGAAACTGGCAAGGAGTGAGTTCTTCACCAAAAAAGATGGCACACCTGGCGCTAATGTGGCAAAACTACTTGTTGCACTTGAAGAGGCTAAGAAGCAACCCCTCTGGCGAACGTTGGTCGCACTATCCATTCGCCATGTGGGTCCAACAGCAGCGCAAGCATTAGCGACAAACTTTGCATCAATTGCAAAGATTTCATCGTCATCTGCAGAAGAGTTAGCAGCAGTTGATGGTGTGGGATCAACAATTGCACACTCTATTATTGAATGGTTTGCTGTTGATTGGCACCGTGAAATTATTCGAAAGTGGGAGGCTGCAGGCGTTACGGTTGTTGAGCAAGAGAGTGCGCAGCTGCCACAGACTCTTGCTGGTTTAACTTTTGTAGTAACGGGAGGATTGGAATCTTTCACCCGTGATGGAATCTCTGAAACCATTACGGCCCATGGTGGAAAAGCAGCCAGTGCAGTCTCGAAGAAGACAGATTACGTATTGGTGGGTGCTGATCCAGGTTCAAAGTTAGCTAAAGCACAAGAGATTGGCGTTCCAGTCATTGACGAGGCTCGTTTTAAGCAATTACTCAATGGCTTGGCATAGTAGGATTTCAATCATGATGAACTTAGCAACAGAGACCTTGCGTGAACTTCCTATGCCTGCTTATGCATACGGCATTATTGGTTTCGCGCTTCTTTCACTACTTCTATATTTAACTCTTCGCCTAGACCGGGACTAATTTGTCCCGGGTTGGAATCTATGGCGGAACATTTGACCCCATACATCGTGGGCACCTGCACGTAATTACACAACTATTTAATAAAGATCTTATTGATCAGTTACTAGTAATTCCTGCAGGACAACCTCAGCTTCGCACCTCAGTACCAACTGCTTCTGCCGAGCAACGTCGCACGATGTGTGAGTTGGCTGTTTCAACTTTGCCCGATGAATTTAAGAACAAAGTGCATGTAAACCCAATTGAAATACTGCGCCAAGGCCCCAGTTATACAATCGAAACCGTTGAAGCGCTCAGCCATGCATATCCGGGTGATCAGATCTATTTGATAGTCGGGGCAGATGCTTTGTCAAAAATAGAGCAATGGCATCGGGCGAAAGAGCTACAGAAAATGGTGACGATTATCTGCATCAATCGTCCTGGATACCCAGAATCTGGAATTGATATTGATGCCCTCGATACGGCTGCAACAACAATTCGCCAAGGTTTAAGCGTTGATGTGCCGGAAATTGTTGCGGGATTTATAAGAGACAATGGGCTCTATGGCAATCAGTAGAAAAACTCGCGAGATAACCCAAGTAGCTGCCCACGCCATTATTGAAAAGATTGGTACGGATCTCATCGCTATTGATCTATCAGATCAATTAGTTCTCAGTGAAGTCTTCTTGATTGCAACAGGACAAAACTCTGCTCAAGTTGATTCCATAGCCGATGAAGTTGAACGAAAACTCCTAGCAATAGGGGAAAGGCCAGCACGCCGTGAAAAAGGTGCTGAATGGATTTTGCTAGATTATTCAGATTTAGTGGTACACATCCAAAGCGTGGAACTTCGCAAGTACTACATGCTTGATCGACTTTGGAATGATTGTCCAACAATCGAGCTAGATGCTGTGAAGGAAGCTGCTTTAAATGGTAGGTAATCGCATTGTGATTTGGCGCCACGGCCAAACAGACTGGAATAAAATCAACCGATTTCAAGGACATTCAGATATTCCGCTTAACGAAGTTGGAAAAGTACAAGTAACACGCGCGGCACAAGTTTTAGCAGGAATGAATCCAACTCAGATTATCTCAAGTGATTTAGGACGCGCCGTTGAAACTGCGCAAACCTTGGCAGATTTAA
Source organism: Actinomycetales bacterium (assembly GCA_018969355.1). GTDB lineage: Bacteria > Actinomycetota > Actinomycetes > Nanopelagicales > Nanopelagicaceae > Planktophila. The sequence goes on along the minus strand of JAGWYO010000004.1, from coordinate 10,890 downwards.
CTGGCTTGAGCATTAGTACACATGAGACGTTGCGTGAGACAAATGGTGGTTTGTGGGAGGGAAAAACTGGTTCACAAAATCGTGCAGAGGATTTTCATAACTTTATTCGCTGGATTGATGGAGATGATAGTCCAGCTGGCACAACAGGAGAGCGTCGAAGTGAAGTTGCATCTCGTGCAGTCGGCGAAATCCTAAAAGCTTTAGAAGGAAAAACTGAACAACTCTTAGTTGTTGCAACCCATGGCGGAACAGCCAGGTGTGTCCTGGGTGAATTACTTCAACTTCCACTTTCACATTGGGGAGTTTTAGGCGGACTTTCAAATGCATCGTGGTCAGTCCTTCAAAGAAATCCCCGTCAGTGGAATTTAGTTGAGCACAACGCTGGATCTATTCCAGAACCTGTCTATGGCGAAGAAAGTGGAGCAACTTTCGTTTAAAACCATCGCACATGTATGCGGTAAGGTCTGCACTTGAAGTAAATGGGGCTATAGCGCAGCTGGTAGCGCACCTGCATGGCATGCAGGGGGTCAGGGGTTCAAATCCCCTTAGCTCCACGTATGAGTAAAAACGTGAATGACGAGCGCGAGCACGCGGCATACGACTTTGCCTACGTGCAGGAAAAATGGCTGCCCATTTGGGATCAAGTAGAGCCATTTAAATCTGGTCGCCCGGATGACAAGCGCGAGAAGAAATATGTCTTGGATATGTTTCCTTATCCATCAGGTGATTTGCATATGGGCCATGCAGAGGCATATGCATTAGGCGATGTCATTGCGCGCTACTGGATTCAAAAGGGATTTAACGTTATGCATCCAATTGCTTGGGATGCATTTGGTTTACCTGCAGAAAATGCTGCAATTAAACGCAATTCTGATCCACGCATCTGGACCTATGAAAACATTGCGGTGCAGAAGGCGTCGATGCGTCGTTTTGCATGTTCTTTTGATTGGGATCGAGTTTTTAACACGTGCGACCCTGAATATTACAAATGGAATCAGTGGTTGTTTATACAGCTGCACGAGCGTGGTCTTGCTTATCGAAAAGATTCAGCCGTGAACTGGTGTCCTGGTTGCCAAACAGTTCTAGCTAACGAGCAAGTTGTTGCAGGGCTGTGCGAGCGATGTGATTCAGCGGTTACAAAGAAAAAGTTAAACCAGTGGTATTTTAAAATTACTGACTATGCCGATCGTTTACTTGATGACATGGCGCAACTTGAAGGCAAGTGGCCGGAAAAAGTCTTAATGATGCAGCGCAACTGGATTGGTCGTTCAACTGGCGCCAATGTTTCATTTGTAATTGAAGATCGAAAAGATCCAGTCACGATTTACACCACCCGCCCAGATACTTTGTATGGTGCAACATTTATGGTTGTTGCTGCCGATAGTGAATTAGCCGCAGAACTTGTCGTTGGTACAGGAATCGAAACCGAGTTTAATACTTATCTTGAAAAGATTAAGGCTGCTAGTGATATTGATCGTCTAGCGACAGATCGCCCTAAGAGTGGAGTTTTCCTCAATCGATATGCAATTAACCCAGTAAATGGAGCAAAGCTACCTATTTGGGCCAGTGATTATGTATTAGCTGATTACGGCACAGGTGCCATCATGGCTGTCCCCGCACACGATCAGCGAGATTTAGATTTTGCTCTAGCGTTTAAATTGCCCGTAGTTGTAGTAGTCGAAACTGGCGAAGAAGATCCCAACACCAGTGGGGTTGCAACTACTGGAGATGGCACATTAGTCAACTCTGGCACCCTCAATGGCCTCAATAAGGCCGATGCGATTGCTGCAATTAATACTCAACTTGAAAAAGATGGCCTTGGAAAATCAGCCCGTAACTACCGTTTGCGCGATTGGTTAGTTTCACGCCAACGATACTGGGGAACACCGATTCCAATTATTCACTGCCCTTCCTGTGGTGAAGTTCCAGTGCCAGCAGATCAACTTCCACTCACCTTGCCAGATGCTAAAGGTTTAGATTTAAAACCAAAGGGTACGTCACCACTTGGCGCTGCAACTGATTGGGTCAATGTTGCTTGTCCTAGATGTGGGACTGCATCAAAGAGAGATACCGACACCATGGATACTTTCGTGGACTCATCGTGGTATTACTTGCGTTATCCATCCTCTACCGTGCACGACCAGCCATTTTTAAAGAAAGATATTGAAACCTGGTTACCTGTTGATCAATATGTTGGTGGTGTAACTCATGCAATTTTGCACCTTCTCTATAGTCGTTTCTTCACCAAGGTTTTGAACGACATGGGAATGGTCAATTTTAATGAACCATTTACGCGCCTACTCAATCAAGGAATGGTTGTCATGGATGGCTCTGCAATGTCGAAGAGCCGTGGCAACGTAGTGCGCCTTTCAGATGAACTTGAACGTCATGGAGTTGATGCAATTCGTTTATCCATGGTGTTTGCTGGTCCACCAGAAGATGATGTCGATTGGTCTGATGTTTCACCATCAGGGTCAGTGAAATTCTTAACTCGTGCTTGGCGCTTATCAGCAGATGTCACAACTGCCCCAGGAGTAGATTTTTCACAAGGAGATCTCTCTCTACGCAAAGCGACACATAAGGCTTTGCACGATGCTTCATTTGCAATTGAGTCATTCCGATTTAATGTTGCAGTGGCCCGTGTGATGGAGCTAGTCAATGCAACTCGTAAGGCTATTGATTCGGGGTGCGGCGCTGCTGATCCTGCAGTGCGTGAGGCAGCTGAAGCTGTTGCAATCATGCTCTCACTTGTCGCACCATTTACGGCAGAAGAAATGTGGGAGCGCTTAGGACATAAGCCTGCAGTGGCACTTGCAGGCTGGCCAGCGGTGGATCCAAAACTTCTTGTGGCAGATTCCGTGGAAGCTGTTATTCAAATTAATGGCAAGATTAAAGAGCGCATTGATGTCTCACCAACGATTACTGATGCAGAACTTGAGGCCTTAGCCCTTGCACACCCAACGATTGTTGCCGAACTAGGCACAGACGCACCGAAAAAGGTCATTGCGCGTGCGCCAAAACTAGTTAATATCGTCGCTTAACAATTGCGCATGTGGTTCCACAATGTGAAAGGTGATGTTAATGAAGACAATTCTAGATGCAATAGGTAACACACCATTAATTAATATTGAAGGAATCTGGGTCAAGATGGAATACATGAATCCATCTGGTTCTATTAAAGCGCGAATCGCTAAATACATGATTGAACGTGCTGAAGCCGAAGGATTGCTCAAACCCGGTGACACAATTGTTGAAGCAAGCAGTGGTAATACTGGCAATGCCATGAGTATGGTTGCAGCGGTAAAGGGTTACAAGATGTTAGTAATCATGCCCGACGGAATGAGTCCAGAGCGCACCGCAATCTCGGAGGCATTTGGTGCAGAAGTTCACACCATGGGCGATTTCCATGTTAACGATGCACTTGAAGAAGCACGTCGTCGTGGCGCAATGCCCGGGTTTTTTGCCCCACAGCAGTTTGATAATGACTGGAACGTAGATGAAAACCGCGAATGGTTAGGTCAAGAGATTTTGCAACAGATGCCGGTTTTGCCAGATCTAGTTATTGGGGGAGTTGGCACTGGTGGAACAATTATTGGTGTGGGACAAGCACTAAAAGCTGCAAATCCTAATTGCAAAGTTATTGCTTTGGAGCCCTCTGAATCCTGCACAATCTTGTGTGGAGAAGTGTCAAAACATTTAATTGAAGGTATCGCCGATGGCTTCATTCCAGGGATTGTTTCTCGCCACCATCATGAACTTGATGGAGTCATTGATGTGGGTTCAGAGGAATCGATTGAGGAAATGCGCCGCATAGCACGCGTACATGGCATTTTCGTGGGCCCTTCATCAGGTGCTCATTTGATTGCCGCCAAGAGATTAAAGCAGCAGTACGGTGTTGAAAACGTTGTGACCTTTTTCTGCGATGAGGGTGAGAAATACATCAACGACTACTGGATTAAGAAGTAAATATCCACAGCCTTTGGCCGTACGTAAGAGTGTAATTTCGATGCCCGCAACCATGAGGGCATGGACTATTTCTCTCAGATCTTCGAAAAGCTAGCCAATTGGTGGTTTGATCTCAATTTCACCTCTATTCAAAAACGTGCCCTCCTTTCCATTTCGGCAGTAGTCGTTGTTATCTCGGTATTCATTGTCGTTAGAGGAAATACGGATGAAGTAAGCGCGCCTGCTGTAGTTGTCGAGCAAGTGCAAGCACCGGAGATATTCGTAGATGTCACAGGTGCAGTTAATACTCCGGGTGTTTACACACTGGCTGCAAGTTCACGAGTAATTGATGCAATCAAAGCCGCTGGGGGATCTGCTGCCGGTGCAGATTTAAGCACTATAAATTTGGCCAGAGTTTTAGCCGATGGTGAACAGATCTATGTGGATGCAGCTGTTGCAAATAGCAGAGGCGTACGAATAAGTACGCCAAAGCGAAGTGGCCCAATAAATATTAACCGAGCAACCGTGAGTGATTTTGATTCACTTGATGGAATTGGGCCAGTAATTGCAAGGCGCATAGTCGAATATAGAAAAATACATGGACCCTTTATAACAGTTGAGGATTTGCAAAAAGTCAGTGGAATCGGTGATGCAAAATTCGCACAAATCAAAAACAAAATCCGCGTTTAACTGATTACAGAGCAGTTGCCCTAGGTGGCGCCATCTGGGTTGGTGCACTATTTCAAAGTGCCACAGCGCCATGGAGGATTTCAATCGCAGCCCTGGTTTTGTGCGCAGTCTCTTGTGCTAGTCGGAAAGCGCGATTGAGCGTACTTATTTGTGCAGTTCTACTCGGGTCCACAGTGATGTCTATTCGCCAGGCATCTCTTGCACATAGTCAGATAGCTAGATTCTTTTCGCAAAGTGCAATGATTACAGCCGAAGTGGTGAGCGATCCCAATAAGACAAGTACCGGTAACTACTCATTTATTGCACGTGCGGTATTCGTACATAACAGCTCAATTCATTACACACTTCGAACGCCTATACGCGTAATAACCTCAGACCAAAGCGTGAGAAAACTCTTACCTGGGCAAAGATTTAGCGCTCAAGGGCGAATCGTTTCAAGCAAAGAAGCTCGAGTTGCTGCGTTAGTTGTCATAAAGGATGGGATTGATATTCAAACTCAGCCATCTCATTGGGCCAGCGCATTGGGTGCAATTCGCTCGGGGCTACGTTCACTATCTGGTGATGGAGATGCTGGAGCACTCATACCTGGAATGGTGCTGGGAGATACTTCTAAACAAAATGCACAGTTCAAAAATTCTATGAAGCGCTCTGGCTTAACCCACTTAGTCGCTGTCAGCGGTGCCAATTTCGCACTTGTTTCAGCTTTTGTCTTGTGGATGATGCAGTTTGCTTTTGCAAGAATGAAATATCGTCTTACGGCAACAGCTATTTCTCTCATTGCTTTTATTGCACTAGTCCGGCCATCTCCATCAGTGTTGCGCGCTGCAGCCATGGCTGCAGTTTTACTCATTGCACAAGGCACAAAGCGCCCGCGAGATTCACTTCCTGCACTTGGTTTTGCCATGGCAGCAGTTGTCGTTGTTGATCCATGGCAGGCGCGCGATGCAGGTTTTGCTCTTTCTGTCTTGGCAACGGCAGGACTACTTCTCTTTGCACCTGTGCTGATTGAAAAACTCTCACCTCACATGCCAGTTAAGTTGGCCCAAGCCCTATCCCCACCAATTGCGGCAATTGTTTTCTGCTCACCCATCATCGTTGCACTCTCAGGATATTTAGCTCCAATGAGTGTGATTGCAAACTTATTAGCAGCCCCCTTTGTTGCACCCATAACAATTGTAGGTTTTATTGCCGCTCTCTTTTCACCTGTTCTACCCTCCCTTACGACTGTGTTGATGTGGTTTATTAGGTTTCCTGCTGCAGCTATTGCACTCATTGCACATTGGGCATCGAACTTTCCAGTTTTAACTTTGCGCACAGGCAAAACTGGCTTTCTGATAGTTGCCATTTTTACACTGTTGGTGTGGTTGTTTAAGAAGTGGTTCACATACATCACCATCTCTACATTAATAATTCTGATCTCTATTACAGTGTTGCAGCGATGGCCAGGTGGAGATTGGGAGATTGCCAATTGTGATATTGGTCAGGGAGATTCGATGGTGATTAATTTAGGCAATCATCAAGGCTTAGTTATCGATGTTGGACCCGATCCAGTTGCTGAGGATCGTTGTTTGAAAGCCTTAGGGATAAAAGAGATTCCACTTCTTATTCTTTCGCACTTTCATGCAGATCATGTTGCCGGATTACCGGGGGCGTTAAATGAGCGCACTGTTGGACAAGTCTGGGTCAGCGTTAACTCAGCACCACTTGTTGAAAGTGCCATGGCACAGTCGGCGTTAGCCGGTGTTGAGATGATTCAGGCGGTGCGGGGAATGAGTTCAAGAGTTGGGCCATTAACCATAAGAGTCCTCTGGCCCACTGTGAACGCAACTAGTTTTGAAGAGATGCCTGGGGAGGGTTCGCAGATAAACAACTCCAGTATTGCCACATTGATTACAAGTGATCAGTTTTCAATCTTTGCAGGTGGGGATCTAGAGCCACCGGTACAGCAAATCTTGGTCAACGATATCGCCCCTGTTGACATCTATAAGGTCTGCCATCACGGTTCTAGGTACCAAGATCTAGATTTCATGGCCGCATTGCACCCACGTATTTCAATTATCTCGGTGGGGGTAGGCAATATGTACGGGCATCCAGCGGTGCAAACTCTGGATGCGCTGACTAGACTCGGTTCACAGGTTTTGCGTACTGATATCGATGGAGCAATTGCAGTGCACGTGCGAGAGCATCGATTGACTATACGAAAAGCCAAGGGGCGCTTTAATCTCATTCGATGGGGGTAGATACACAATGAATTCTCTCTACCTGATTCTGGGATCAGAAGCCGCCCTTGCTGATAGAGCACTTACTAAGATTGCTGCCCAACTTCAGGAAGAAAAATGTGAGATAACTACACTCTTTGCCGCGGATGCGATAGTTGGCGATATCGCTGACGCACTTGCCCCATCCTTATTTTCAGAGCGTCGTGCATTAATTATCCGAGATTTACAGGATTTACCTGAAGACTCCAAAGATGAAGTTGTGAGGTATTTAGATTCTCCAGATCCAACAATAACAGTAGTTTTTATTCATAAAGGTGGCGTGAAGGGCAAAGCGCTTTTAGATACAATTAAAAAGCTCAAGCCTGAGTTAATTGCATGCGAACCGCTCAAGAAAGAATCTGAAAAGGAAGAGTTTGTTCGCAATCTCTTTCTTGATTTGCAACGCAAAGCCACCCCAGGAGCAATCACCGCCTTAGTCGCAGCGCTAGGAAATGATTTACGTGAACTTCTATCAGCTGCGGGGCAGATTGCAGCAGATGCACCATCTGGCACTATCGATGAGGTAATGATTGATAAGTTTCATCAGGGCAGAGTGGAAACAACAGGATTTGATGTGGCAGATGCCACGTTGGATGGCAATTTACCTGCAGCACTCATTGCACTACGAAGCGCACTAGAAACTGGAACTGATCCAGTAATGATTACAAGTGCAATTGCTTCATCTCTTCGATCCCTTGCCAAAGTTTCAGGTGCAAATCGCGCTGTGAAATCATTTGAACTTGCTGGGCAATTAGGAATGGCGCCATGGCAAATAGATAAGGCCCGCAGACAGTTAAATCGATGGACACCAGCTCAAATAGCCGATGCCGTTGGGGCCATTGCACTGGCCGATGCCCAAGTCAAAGGGGCGGCCAGCGATCCGATTTATGCCTTAGAAAAGGCATTGACCCGTATCGCCCACAAGGGCTAGAAATCGCAATTTGACCCTGGCCAGGAGGCTGCGTACCCTTAACCTCTGCCCGAAGGAACCTATGGTTGCTGCCATGGGCTAAAAATGAACTGGAGTTACACGTGTACGCAATCGTTAAAGCTGGCGGCCATCAGGAGAAAGTGGCAGTTGGAGACACGGTCAGCGTCGATCGAATCGATGCTGCTGTTGGCGCAACTGTGTCATTTCCTGCTGTGCTCCTAGTAGATGGTGCATCAGTTACTTCAGATCCAAAGCTTCTCTCTGGCGTTAAGGTCACAGGCGAAGTACTTGAAGAGACTAAGGGTCCAAAAATCGATATTTTGCGTTACAAGAACAAGACAGGCCACCGTCGTCGTCAGGGATTTCGCGCTAAGCAGACTCTCGTAAAAATTACCGCCATCAACGGCGCGAAGTAAGGGATACATACATGGCAAGTAAGAAGGGTGTCTCCTCGACACGAAACGGTCGCGACTCCAATGCACAATACCTCGGTATTAAGCGATTTGGCGGACAAGAAGTTAATGCAGGCGAAATTCTAGTTCGCCAGCGCGGAACACATTTTCACCCAGGCAAGAACGTGGGACGCGGTAAGGACGACACTCTGTTTGCATTAGCAGCTGGTGCAGTCGAATACGGTCGCGCTCGCGGACGTCGTGTAGTCAATGTTGTGGTTCCGGTAGCTCTATAAAAGCTTTCTCTATCAAGGGCGAGCCGTAATCACACGGCTCGCTTTTTTTATTTTCTTCAGTGAAGGGAGTCAATGACATGACAACATTTGTTGATCGTGTGACTCTCTATGCCAGCGCCGGAAAAGGCGGAGATGGGTGCGTTTCAGTTAAGCGCGAAAAATTCAAGCCACTAGGTGGACCAGATGGCGGCAATGGCGGACGCGGTGGGGATGTAATTCTAGTTGTCGATCCAAGCGTCACAACCCTTCTTGATTTTCACCACTCACCACATCGCAAAGCAACCTCTGGACATCAAGGTTATGGCGATCGCAAAGATGGCCACCAAGGTGAAGATTTAATCCTTGGAGTTCCAAACGGAACAGTTATTTTTGATGCAAGTGGCGAACAGATTGCTGATCTTGTTGGAACGGGCACCACTTTTGTCGCAGCCCAAGGTGGTTTTGGTGGTCTTGGAAATATGGCACTCTCATCTTCAAAGCGTCGTGCCCCAGGTTTTGCATTATTGGGTGAACCTGGTGAAGAGCGCACACTTTTCCTTGAACTTAAATCAGTTGCAGACATCGCACTTGTTGGTTTTCCAAGTGCAGGAAAATCATCTCTCATTGCAGCTATTTCTGCAGCACGCCCAAAGATTGCTGACTATCCATTTACCACCCTTGCACCAAATCTGGGTGTTGTTCAAGCAGGAGAAACACGATTTACCGTTGCCGATGTTCCAGGGTTAATTCCAGGTGCAAGCCAAGGAAAGGGCTTGGGCCTAGAATTTCTGCGCCATGTTGAGCGCTGTGTTGCACTTGTGCATGTGTTGGATTGTGGAACTCTAGAAACTGATCGCAATCCCGTGCACGATCTTGAAATTATTGAAAATGAGCTAGCTGTTTATGGTGGTCTTGAAGATCGCGTGCGAATTATTGCGCTCAATAAGACTGATATTCCTGATGGCAAAGCTATGGCAGATATGGTTGAAGGCGATTTGCGAGAGCGAGGCTTGGAGGTCTACCAAGTCTCTGCTGCATCACGTGCAGGATTACAAGAGCTGACATATGCGATGGCCCGTCAGATTCAAAAAGATCGGGCTGCTCAAGCAGGCGCGCAAGTTCGCACACGCATTGTCTTGCGCCCAGTTGCAGTTGATGATTCTGGCTTTGACGTTAAAGCAAATGCTGATGGCTCATTTAATGTTCGCGGTAAAAAGGTTGAGCGCTGGGTGCGTCAGACTAACTTTAAAAACGCTGAAGCAATTGGTTACCTTGCCGATCGTTTAGCGCAATTGGGTGTTGAAAAAGAGCTTTTCAAGAAAGGCGCAGTAGCTGGAAGTGAAGTGCGCATTGGTGATGGCCTGACTCAAGTTGTTTTTGATTGGGAGCCAACCATTGAAGCTGGGGCAGAGCAGTTAGCTGGTCACTTGCATCGCCGTGGTGAGGATTCACGTCTTGAATCAACATGGGCGCAAACCGAGCGTATTGATGATGTGCTTAGCGATGATGAGATTGCAAAGCAGTGGGAATACAACGTTGAAGACCCACATACGCCTAAGATTTCAGCGAGTGAAGTCAATGAATTAGTGGATGGAGATGACAAGTGAGCCGAGAGCAGATTGCTTCTGCAAAGCGCATCGTCATCAAAATAGGCTCGTCCTCTCTCACAGGTAAAGCCGGTTCAGCCCTTGATGTTCAGGCAGTTAACAAACTTGTTGATGTGGTTGCTGCATGTAAAGTGCGCGGATCAGAAGTAGTCGTTGTTTCCTCCGGTGCAATCGCTGCAGGCCTTGCACCTTTGGGGCTTTCTTCTCGTCCAAAGGATTTAGCAACACAGCAAGCTGCAGCTTCTGTTGGACAAGGTCTTCTAATTGCTCAATACACTCAAAGTTTTAACCGCCATTCCATTACTGCTTCTCAAGTATTGTTAACAACTGAAGATGTTGTGCGCCGCTCTCATTACCAAAATGCTCAGCGCACTCTCTATCGCTTACTTCAACTTGGGGTTGTTCCCATCATTAATGAAAATGACACAGTTGGCACAGGAGAAATTCGTTTTGGCGATAATGATCGGCTTGCTGCGTTAGTGGCACTTTTGATAAGTGCAGATTTATTGGTTTTAGTCTCTGATATTGATGCTCTCTATGATGCTCCACCAACACAGGCAGGTGCTCAGCGCATTCACGAGGTAGCACATGTTGCAGATGTTGAGAATCAAACTCTTGGCGGGGCTGGGTCTTCTGGAGTTGGCAGCGGGGGAATGGTCACTAAAGTTGAAGCTGCACGCATCGCCACCTCAGCTGGTATTCCCATGCTTTTAACTTCGCTAGACGATGCCGATAAAACTTTGGCTGGCCAGGATTTTGGAACGCACTTTCATGGGCATGCAAGTAAGACCA
>JAGWYO010000068.1 GCA_018969355.1 Actinomycetales bacterium | reverse complement strand
TTTTCTTGAGTCAAAACTTGAGTCAAAGTTGCACGCATTGCAGCTAAAGACAAGGCATTGCCGGCCAGAGTTCCACCGACTCCACCGGTATCAATGATTTCAAGTTCAACCATTGATTTGATCTTGTCTGCGATCGCCTGAGTCATTCCAAATGTTCCAGTTGGAATTCCGCCACCGATGGCTTTTCCAATTGTTAGGAAATCAGGCTTTAATCCACGGTCTGCTGTCATTCCACCAGGACCAACCGAGATTGTGTGGGTCTCATCGATAATCAAAATAACGCCATACTTCTTTGCTAACTCTTGTACAGCTTCAAGGTAACCAGCTTGTGGCAACACAATTCCGACGTTTGTCATTGCTGGCTCCATCAAGATCGCCGCAACATCACCATGTGCTAAAGCCTTTTCCATGCCGGCGATGTCGTTAAATTCAACAACGCGGGTTGTTTGATCCAGCGCGACAGGGGCTCCAATATTTCCCTCGCGGGCCACTGTGTTTCCTAGTGAATCCAAGGTCGCAAAAGTTTCATCAACAGAGCCGTGATAGCAACGATCAATCACCACAATCTTTGAACGCCCTGTAATCATTCGGCTATAGCGAATGACGTGACGGTTAGCATCAGTTGCCGAGACTGTGAACTGCCATAGCGGCAAACCAAAGCGGGCCGCTAGTTCGGCCGACACAATTGCAGCATCCGCTGTTGGAAGCATCGCGGTAATTCCCTTACCTGCCTGCTCGCGAATGGCGGCCACTGTTGCATCTGGTGAATGGCCTGTCATCGACCCGGTGTCGCCTAAACAAAAATCAATGTAGGTATTTCCATCAACATCGGTAAAGCGCGCACCTTTTGCCACACTTACAAAAACTGGATATGCCCCAGGCCACTTTGCCATCCATGACATGGGAACTCCACCAGGCATGTTCTTTTGTCCGGCCTTAAACATTTCACCGCTCTTTGGGTGCAGTTTCAAGAAACGTTCATCTTCGATTTTTCGTAATGCGGCTAAACGGTCGCGATTAATCATTTATCCAGTCTATTCAAGAGATTCAAAAACAAACAAAGCTTCGATGTAGTTCTCGCCACTAATACCCAAGTTTTGCGCATCAGGTGGTGCGGTTTGTGGCTCAATACATACGCCATCACTATCTTCACTATAAACAACCCACCATGGCGCATCACATTCAATTGAAATACGAGCAACATCTTCCCAAACAACTGCAGGTGTTCCTTTAATCCCAGTAAATGCATCATCCCAAGGTGGCGGAGTTGGAGCGCTGCGCTTTCCGTTTGGAATTCCATCACTACCACGGATCAACATCTCGGTTGCATCAAATTCGATTTCGGCGCTGCCACCGCGTTCTAGATCGCGGGCAAACCAGGGATGAAAACCCAGCCATGCAGGTAGATCACAACCATTGGGTTCATATTCCAAAGACCAACGAATCGCATCATCTAAAACTTCAATCTTTTGTTCAACGGTTGCATCACCATACGGCGATGGCAGGTGCAAAAGTGAGCGTCCTGGGCCGATTTCCTGCCAGGAGGAGATCAAACCAAAACCATGCAGCGCATGTGGTGGATCAATAGTTGCTGGCAGTTGAATCTGTTGCCCCGCGCTATTTGTAATTAAACCCTCTTTAATGCGACCTGCCCATGGAGCCATTGAGTACCAACCCGATGTGTGAACCTGTCCACGAAAGGGAACTGTAAACTCATTTTCACGCCACTTCAGCGATGTAATGCGCGCACCATTGTCATCATCGATTGCAATTTGAAATTCGGCATCATCAATAAATTGCATTAGGCATCCAACGCTTCTACTAGTTCATGCAACCGCGGTGGTTGAGCACCAGCACGTGAAACGGTAATTCCGGCAGCGATCGCTGCGCGATGTAGAACAGCGTTCAATGTTGCACCCTGCAGACCAATAACTGAACGCTTCAAGATTGCCTCAACTAGAATTGCACCGACTGTGTCGCCAGCACCAACTGTGTCGACCACGGTGACCTTTGCACTATCAACCTCTTCAAAACCATTTTCAGTGTAACCAATAATTCCATGAGCACCACGAGTCACAACAACAAGTGAGGCACCACCGGCGATCCAGCGCTTTGCAACCTCATCCATCGCCTCACTTGGATACAACCAAGAAATATCATCATCAGATAGCTTTACAACACTTGAAATTCCAACCCATTTTTCAACAGCAGCACGGTATTTATCTCTATCGCCCACAACTGAAGAACGCACATTGGGATCAAAGACAACTGGTGCAAACTCTGCGCACTTAACCGCCCAGTCAAACAAAGTTGTTGACGCAGGCTCCACAATGGTGACAAGTGTTCCGATGTGTAAAACGCTTGGTTTTAGCCGCTCTGGGTCCGGTAGCCAAGAAGGGCTGAAATCAA